>DATNRC010000122.1:0-12740 GCA_036703705.1 Candidatus Obscuribacterales bacterium | reverse complement strand
TCAATGATGGTTGTTGTGGGAGTGGATGAAGGAACCGAGGATGGGACCGGTTCGTAAATGGTTGAGGTGGGAGGTGTAGGAACGGGCGGTGGGACCTGGTCAATGATGGTTGTTGTGGGAGTGGATGAAGGAACCGAGGATGGGACCGGCTCGTAGATGGAGGAAGGAGGTGTGGGGACTGGGGATGAGACGGGTTCGTAAGCGATGGTGGTTGTCGTGGTCGGCGACGGAACTGGCGAGGAGACCGGCTCATAAATGGAAGTTGAGGCGGGAGGTGTGGGGACCGGTGATGAGACTGGTTCGTAAATGATGGTGGTTGTCGCGGTAGGCGAAGGAACGGGAGTCTGGACTGGCTCGTAAACAATGGTTGACGTAGAAGATGGAGTTGGGCTGGGCGGCGGCTCGTCAACTTCATTTGTCGATGAAGGCGCCGGAGATGGAGAGGAGGATGGTCCGTGAATGGGCGCTTCACCAATCGATTGAGCGCTCGTTGTAGGCGATACCGCGCTGTCAGTAATTTCTAACGTTGGTAATGATGATGACGATTGGACTGCCATCATCGTCATTTCTTGTTGTTCTTTCAGTACTTGGTTGGAAACCGGGTCAGCCATATCTGAGCCGACCGATTCTGCGGTTACTGACGTCCTCGACTCAGGGCTTTGTTCTAACGTCTCACGTTCGAGTACGGTTGCGACCATCGGCATAGTGAAGGAGAGGGGGTATCTCCTAGACTACGCACCAATTTTGGCGTCGCGGGAGCACAATTTTGGCAAAGTTTTGGCGCGGGTGATCTAGAACATCCTTCAGAACCAAGGATCTGTGTCAAACCATTCGTCGCCGCAGTGCCTTAACCAATCTGGTGCAGTTACATTTACGGGCTACGTCTCGTGTGTCGCATTCCTTTGAATTTGAATGCCTTTGCCCATCGTAGTTCGATAAAGTATCTGATTTGCCGGCTACTCTTGCTTTCAGGAGCTGCGCCAGGTCCGCACTGCTTTCCCGATCTGGCTCTTGACTCGGGCTCTGTTGCGGCTACGATAAGCCTGAATTCGCAGCTTACTAATCACGGATGGAAGACTGATGTCCTTGTCAGAACAACGGGCGCTGGATCGACGTGTCCCAGAAGCACCGATGGAAGTCCCAGAAGCACCGATGGAAGTCCCAGAAGGACTTATGGAAACTCAAGAGGCTCCGGCTCTGGAGCCGGCGGGATCCGAATCGGCAGATTGCGAGACACAGGTCTTTGTTGAGAATTCCGATCAATCGAGTGTTGCCATGGCGGACTGTGTCGGTGATCAATCTGTCAAAACAAGCAGCTGCCAAAACAGTAAATCTGGCATAGTTCTCGAGGAGAAATACAGACTTGAAGGAATCATTGGACAGGGTGGAATGGGCACTGTCTACAAAGGGTGGCATTTGCTTCTCAATTCGCCGGTTGCGGTAAAAATACTGCACAGGCATTTGATATCGACCCGCAGCGCGGTTGAGCGCTTTATGGAAGAAGCTCGCACTGCTCATGGGCTTAAACATCCCAATCTCGTCAGCGTCCTCGATTTTGGCTTTACGGGCAGCGGTGAGCCCTTCATCGTCATGGAATACATTGAAGGTCAGAGTCTCGCAGAGCGCCTCAAGAAATCTGGTCCGCTCTCGACAAGCGAAATTGGGTATATCTTCACACAGGTGTGTGGGGCTCTTGAATATGCTCATGCACGTGGCATAGTGCACAGAGATATCAAGCCAAGCAACATTCTCATATCGGAGGATTTGGACCGCGCGGCCAGCGTGAAAGTGGTCGACTTTGGGATTTGCAAAGTGCTTTCAAAAGATGATAGCGAACCACAGGTTTTGACACACACAGGTCAGATTTTTGGAAGCCCCTATTACATGAGTCCGGAGCAGTGCAGGGGAGCGGATGTTGATGCGCGGACGGATATCTATTCCGTGGGAATCGTGATATTTGAGTGTCTGACGGGACGAGTTCCGTTTGTCGGTTCAAGCCCGATCGAAACATTGATGATGCATTGCAACGAGCCGACACCGCAATTGGTGACTAAGGCTAGATGCAAGTACGCAGCGAAAATTCGCATCGTCCTTGAAAAAGCGCTGCAGAAAGATCCTGATGCTCGGCAGCAATCTGCGGGTGAGCTAAAAAGAGAGCTGGAAAAGCTTACAGGCCATTCTACATTCTTTACACCAGGATACCTCGCTGTGCGGAAGGGGCTCAAGCGCGATTGGCGTTTGTGGTCGGCAGCTGTATCCATTTGCCTGTTCGTCTTCATGATCTTTGCATACTGTGTCAGTGATCGCGATTGGTTAATGTCAAAAGTAGAAGCTGAACAACGATTACAGGAGCTGCTCGTGCTCGGATCCTTGGAAAATCGATTTGATCGAGACGCAATGGCAGCTAAGCGTATGTATTACAAGCGGGCACTTAAATTCTCAGAGAAACATTTCGGGCTGAACAGCGTGCAGACCTTTGGGGTCCTGGTCAGAATCCTTGAAGACGACTGCCTTCCATTCAATGATGTCACCATTGATTACTACACGCTTGCTTTGAAAGTCGCAACGGGTATTCCACTTGATACAAATCGGTTTGCTGAGAAGGACAGGGACTTGTTGGAACGAGAATTAAACCTTATCGACGGCGGTGGATTGCTTCGCAACATCTCCGATCTCAGTCATCCGCCCAGAGAACTCGAGGACTGCATCCGACATCTCCGAGCAATCGAAGCCGACCTTAGTAGACAACTATTTTTTGAACAGAGTCGACCGCACGATCCGAGAAAGCTCTTTTACATGGCTTGCGCTATCGAGGATATTAAGTCCAAGACTCATTATCGAAAACAAAGCGCAACACAGGATGATCGAAAATTCCATGACGACTGTATCCGAAACTTGAAATCAGTGAGCCAGTACTGTCGCGAGTTTGATGGGCCATCTTTCTGGGACAGCTTGGCTTATCACCTGGAGGCTGTCGGCAACGATTCAGAATCCATGTGGCTAAGGCTTAAACACATCCTGAAAGCTGACATCCCAGATTTGCCGATAATTCAACAAACTACAGCTGATGCGTTTGTTGGAAGATGGTTGCTCAAAGACAACCAGATTAGCGGGTGGCAAAAGAGCGATCTCAAGGCGAAGGTGAATCGGTTGAAAAATGGAGCGCTCCGAGTGACAGTTGAAAGCGCATACGCTCACAAAGAGTTCAACATCAGCTTTGCGGGGACAATCCGTGATGGATGCTTCAGTGGAACGGCCATTGGTAAGCCATCGTGCAAACTGCGCCTGATGACTTTCAACCAGAATCTTGTCTGCGATTTGACGATTGATTATAGAGATGAATATTGGTTACCAGAGCCGTTCAAGTCCATACGCGGTCGGCCCATTGTATTGAGTCGGCAAATATAGTTAGCAGTCTAAAGCCGTAGCAATGCAGTCATTACCGGTAAAATTGAGATCGTATCGACCGGTCGAGAAAATTGGATGGCTGATAACAGCCCTTTCGGCAGAGTGAAGTTGACCCTGCGCCATAAAGGATTGCTCCTTCTGGCGGTGCCTCTGCTTTTGCAACTTGCATTCCTTGGCATAATGGCCGGCCTGCTCGTGCAGGCGGAAGGCGAGATTGCAAGAGACGATCGGCGGCGAGAAACGGTTGTGCGCGCAGCAAAAGTAAACGACGCCATTTACGCGGCAACAATTGCTCTCGACATTTACAGCGTCAGCAGCAACGCGCTGGCAAAGAGCCAGTATGACGAGGCTATGAATGAGATATCTTCAAGGCTCTCCAGTTTGAGCACTCTGGCTGCGGACGAATATCCGCAGGCAGTTGCAAAAATCCGTGAGAATACGGATCGCGGCCTTGAAGCACTGCGCCAGGCGAAGACCGCTACAGACAACAAGACGCTTGATGTCGGACAGTACCGCATACGGCAATTGTTCAAGGAGGTCAGAGGCCTTACGCGCAACAATCAAGAGATTCTTGCCGAGCTGAGCCCTGATGTTCCTTCCCCAGGCGGGAAGATTTCGCCTTCCGCTGAATCGGCGCGAAGGGCTATCGCATCTCTTCTCGTCATCGGGATTGCGATCAATGTCTTGCTGAGCGCGGGATTGGCTTATTTTTTCATCAAGGGAATAACAAGACGATTGGCCGTAATCTCCGACAATACATACAAGGTTGCCGCGGGGCAGCCGCTTAACACGCCAATTGAAGGAGACGACGAAATTGCTCATCTCGATCGCACTTTTCATGCGATGCACAGTGCAATCGTGGCTGCAGCAAAACGTGAGCATGCAATTATCGAAAACACTGCTGATGTGATTTGCTCCATCAACTCGGAAGGAAAGTTGACGTCGGTTAGCGAATCTTCGATGCGATTGTGGGGCTTCCCTCCTCAAGAGCTGCTTGGGCGCCACTTTATCGGGCTGGTCGAGACTGAATCAAGAGACGCTACTCTCGAACAAATCGAAAAGGCAATGAAGACTCGTACCGATCTCATTTTCGAGAACCAGATCATACGCAAGGATGGGACTGCTGTCGCTATGGCGTGGTCGGTGCGTTGGGTGGACGCCGAGAAATCTTTGTTTTGTGTGGTTCGCGACATAAGCGAGCAAAAGAAACTGGAGCGCATGAAGGAGGAGTTCGTCGCCATGGTGAGTCACGACTTGCGCACACCTCTGACCTCTCTGCTCCTTTTCCTGCCGATGCTTACAGAAGGCGTTATTGAGGGATTGCCGCCGAAAGTCGTGAAATGGGCCAGGCAAGCGACTGATGAAGTATCTCGCCTCGTGCAGCTAGTGAACAGCTTGCTCGATATCGCAAAGCTTGAGTCCGGCCACATCAAGCTGACAATCGCGCCCACCTCCCTAGGCCGGGTTATCGAACGCTCGATGGCAGCTGTAGGAGAATTCGCAGCATCGCAGGATGTTCGTATCAAAGATGTGACTTCAAACGCTGTCGTTCTTGGCGATGAAGAACGTCTCGTTCAGGTGATGGTCAATTTGCTTTCAAATGCTGTTCAATACTCGCCGCACGGCGGAAGCGTGGCCATAAGAGTTGTCGCCGAGAATGGCTATGTCGCCGTCAAAGTATCCGATCAGGGTCCTGGTATTGCGAAGGAAGATCAACATCGAATATTCGATCGGTTTGAGCAGGGAAATTTGGCCGAAGCCAGAGTGAAGGGGAGCGCCGGTTTGGGCCTCGCCATTTGCAAGGCAATTGTCGATGAGCATAAGGGGGCCATTGGAGTTGAGAGTGAACCCGGGCAGGGCAGCACATTTTGGTTTAAGCTTCCCCTTGAGCATAGGGAGGACGGACATGCCGACGCGTGAATCTCCGCGCCTGCGCTTTGGCTGGCGGCAAGCAAAGTACATGACAGCCGCTGTTTCAGCTCTTTGTTCGCTGGCCGCTACGATCTCAATTGGTTTTGCTGCGCACAAGAAGGAAGATGCAGCTGCGGATGCGATTGCTGCCGGAATGTTTGCAGTGAAGCAGATGCGCCTCGGCGAAGCTTTAGTTCATTTCTCTCACGCCATTGAGCTCAATCCAAAGGACGCGCAAGCGTTTATGAAACGCGGTGACACATATATGCAATTAGGGCAGTATGAGAACGCGATTGCCGACCTGACCAGAGCGCTTGCTCTGGACCGGACCATGGCTCGGGGATATACGTACAGGGATCGCGGCTATTGTTATGTGCGACTGAAGAAGTTTGCTCAAAGCATTCCTGATCTTACTATGGCAATAAAATTGATGCCTGAATTTCCTCAGGCTTATGATATGCGAGCACATGCTTATGAGAAGCTGGGCAGGCGCAGCCTCGCGGAAAGGGACCGGAGGGCGATAAAGGAGTTGGGCGCCTCTCCGGAGGCTTGTCGTCTCTGCGGGAAGGGCAAATATCTGCTGCACCAGGGGAAGTGTCATGAGGCGCTGCAGGCATTCAATCAGTCGATAAGAGAAAGCCCCAATTACAAATGGGCTTATTTCTGGAAAGGGCGAACCCACCAGCGGCTTGGACAGTATCAAGATGCCGCGAACGTGGCGACGCAGATGATCAAAATGGATTCTCAATCTCTTCAGGGGTACATAATGCGGGCAAAGGCAAATTGCGAGCTGGAGCGCTTCCAGGAAGCGCTGGCTGATTGCGCGAAAGCAATAAAGATCGATCCGCGGATTGCCGATGTTTATCTGATTCGTGCACGATGTCTGAAGGCCATTGGCAAATATGATGAAGCACTGCGCGATTACTCGGCCAGCGTCTCGATTAATCCGACTCTTAGCGAAGGAAGGCTGCAGCGAGCCATGCTTTATGTTCGGATGGGCAAGCCTCAAGAGGCTCTTGATGATCTTGCAAAACTGATTGCCGTCAATCCACACGATCATGGACTCTATTTGAAGAGAGCAGAGATCTATCGAAAGATGAACAAGCCAGCCAAAGCGCTTGTCGATCTCAATCAGGCGATCAGGCTGCATCCTGCTGATGAATTTGCATATCTTGAAAGAGCTGAGACATACATGGCCCTGGGACAGCCTGACAAAGCCGTGCCTGATCTGACCAGGAGCATAGACTTAGACAAGGACAATGCCGGCTTTTATTTGCGAAAACGAGCTGAAGCATATGAAAAAATGGGCAAGCATGAATTGTCTGTGAAAGACGTGCAACAGGCTGCAAAAGCCAAGGGTATTTCATCCCGACACGAGCGCGCGGATGATTGAGGCTATTCGATTCTCAAATGATGCCATCAATGCTAATGCCGCCCGCCGCTTCGATAACGGATGGAGTAGCAATATTCTTCGCTCCGAAGGGGAGACAGGATGCTTATCGTCACGTAATTCTGATTTTTCGTTGCCCGTATGTTGTACTCATCACCGGATGTTCTCTTCCAGCCGTACGTCTCCAGTGATGTGCGATACCACTCAATAATCTGCTTCGGTTTGGCGCTTGTCGAATAGCGAAGAATGTAAGCCGGACCGCCCGGAACATCAGGAAACATTATGCCGGTGGAAAACTTGTGCTGCCCTGTGAACTGCGGCAGATCCGGCAGAGAAACATCATGGTCCAAAACAATAGGTTTGTAATCTCTTTTCCCCTGTGCTGCAGCGAAGCGCGGAGTGGGGGGCGTGCACACGGGCCAGGCGCCGACAGGCATTGCGAGCCAGTTGATGACTGAAGCGGCTTGTACGGCAAGAAAGAGTGTGAAGAGAGTTCTCATCGACGGCGGTTGACTTTGTGTTCGCGATGGCATGAGGTTAGTTGGGATTGGTCAGGGTGTACACTTTATCTGGGTTTTCCTTGTTCTTCCCAATGAAATATTGCGAGAATTCGAGTCGGCCCAGCAAATTGCCGGCACCGCTTGAGGTGCGCCAGCAAGCGCGATCATATGCCCATAGCCCATCCGTATAAACGGTGCCGCGAGGCGCTTCAATCTTAAGATATAGCTGCTGCACTGATTTGCCGTCGCCGGGAATGGAGTAATATTCCCATTGTTTCTTTTTGGCATTCCAGAGTTTTTTCGATCCTGCGGCTGTGTTGACGAGCGTTCCATCCGTTCGGTAGCACTTCTGCATGCAATTTTCACAGTGTCGCCAGTCAAACGGCTCATACCCGGTGGCGTCCTTGTCGAAAGGATGTCGGCCATCCGGCACCATGTCTGTAAAGGTTTTTGGCTTTTGATCAGATATTGTGAGCTTGTCATTCTTCTGATCTAAATAGATGTACATCGTATGTGGCTTGTCTTCTTTGCCCATAGGCAGCAGCGTGGCAAGCAGCGTATCCACTTCTTTGTCTGTCGTCCCGGGTCTTATTTGTTTGCATCGTGTATAGATGCCTTTCAAAATCTTGTCGGAACAATCGGCGCTGTGTTTTATGAGTTCTGTTATGGTTCCCACGCGGCCGAAAGAGATGTCGTACTCGAATGTCGCCACCAGATTGCCGCTGTCATCGAGGTAGTAGTCCGGATTGGGATAAATGTTGTCCCGATCGAATACTTTCAACCCCGATGGTGACATTTTCTCAATCTCAATATCGACGAACCAATTGTCCTGGTTGGAGAATGCATCCAAAACCTGTCCCTTAGCGTATTCGACGTTGGTATATCCGAAAGGCGGCCGGTCCTGGGGTGCTCCGAAGGCTGGCTGCCTCCCGAAATTTTGCAGCAGATAGACGAAGAGGTCTGAGCATACCCCGGCCTTGGTGTAATCATATGCTGACGGATCGCAGTCATATGAATCCTTGATCGCGAGGGCCTCTGCTGGTGTGGCTAACTGATCCTTGCCTCGACCGAAACGCAGTGTTCCCTGATTGAAGCCAAGATTGGGCGGATAAAGTGACGGATCATGCCCGTTGGCATCCGAGCCAACTGAGTTGTTGTATGCCGCCCAGGCAGGAACTTCGCCGGGCACGTCGCTGAAAGCGCCACTGGAAGATGCTTGCAGTCCGTAATATATCTCGCGGTTAAATATACTCATCGTTGAGTCATAGCTCGTCTTCCAGTTTGAGGGAACCCTCTTTCCGGGCAGATTCACAATCTCAATGTAGCCGCCGGGAATGGCAGCTGCGAATTCGGATTTCATGAAATTAGAGTTGACTGCTCCTACAACTGCGGCTGCCAGTGACTTCAAGGCGTCGTTTTTGTCCTTGCTTATGGCGTCGACTCGAAATGCATTAGGCGGGGAGCTTGGGGAAGGAGGGTTCTTTGATTGCTCAAATTCAGGAATCGCGATCAAGTGCGGTGATTGCTGGGGGAATACCGGCACGGCATAAATCGAAATGCCGGCAAGTTCCAAGGGCGTATATCCGGCCAGGTATTTTTGCCCACCCTTTGCTGTGAGCGTGCCCTTTGAATATGGCAAGCTGGTGGCTAGCTTAGGGTCTGGAAGGCTGCCGGGATCAAAATAAAGATTGGAGGAATAACCTGGACGCAAGAATGCAGTCGAGATTTTCTGCGGAGTAATAGTAGCGTTGCCGAACATTTTTCGGTTGTTCGCGTTTGCTATTTCGTCGAAGTAGCCACCCATTTCATTAGTATCGTCAAAGGCGTTGGCAAACTTCACACCGATTTTCTCGACGTCATTCCACACTCGTTTGGCATTTGCTAGCGATTGTTTGGTGGGGTCGTTTTGCGCATTCATGGCGACCAGAATTGCTTGACCGACAAGACGATTGTAAGTGAGGAGCGTTATCTTGCCGCCCTCAGGCACGGCGCAGGCCGCAAATTCCGGCGGCACATCGATGCCATAATCCTTGAGGGCTCTCTTGGCGACATTGAGTGTGCCTGCGTCTGTGGCGTTGGCGATTTCCCTTGCCCCCCCGAAGAGTTTGATCATGAAGAAAAAGGCGACGCCAAGCATGATCACGACGAGCGCAATGAGCGCGGACATACCAAGCGTAGCGCCACGGCGGCGTCTGAATCTAGCCATCACATGAACCTCGGCACAGTTTCACGGCATTAAGTGAGCTGGGGATGCCTATATATATACCCCGGTAAGGTGTTCATGATTCTCCCTGTCAGTAGATGCGCGATTGTTGGCGAGACGGTTGCCGTCGTTGATGCCCCTCATTGCGGGCTGAGACAATCATCTTTGTGTCCAGATTAATTCTATGGCAGGGGTTTCAGCGCCTGCTGTGATGGTCCGCAAAGAAAAAGTGTGCCGCTTCGCGTGCCCGAGTGAAGTTGTGACACCGTATGCGGTGTAATGAACCAACGGGCCGAGCAATCGTGCACAATTGTGCATTAACCATGAGGCTCCGCAGGTGGTATCGTGCCCGCGTAACCCCTGAATTTTGCGGAGCAATGAATATGAGCTTTTCAGCAGATCCTGGCATTGCTATGGCCCTTGTTAATTGCAGTTATGCTCCCGGTCGATGGAATTATCCTTCTATTCCGCCAGCATTTTCGGCAGATGAATACATACAGCTGATCAAAGAACTCAGACTGCTGTTATCTCGTCGCAGGCCTGCGGGGAGACGGCATCGGTTCGTTGGTGCACTTCCATCGGTTGGCTCAATTTTCGGCCCCCATGATACAGCTGCGCTTGCATCATGGACGGAGTTGATCGTTTTGTTCAGAAAGAGCACCACTAATTTTGAACCTAATTCCTTTGCGCGCGTATGCAACGAGCGAAAGAGACACTTCCAATTTTGCAAGCAGAAGACTCCCGCACGGGCTTGATTAGAGTCCAAGATAAGCTAAGAGATCAGGAGTGAATTTCATCCTGATCTCTGCCAAAGTTTTGCCAAAATTTCGTCCCCCGATTGCCAAACTCGTTTCGTAGTGTGTATGCAACTGGCTCTTGCCAACCGCGCGAAATGCACTTACTTTTAGTCGAGTCGATTCAATCGCGCTTGTAATTGGAGGTCACTGCGGAAGCCATTTGGCGGCCGCGACGTCATTCTTTTGCAACCGTGATGGTTATCTAGATTTTTCGTCGTGGTCTTCGCCTTTGTCTTGCTCTTGTTGTTGTTGTTCTTGTTCTTCTTTCTTCTTCTTCTCCTTCTTCTTCTTCTTCTTCTTCTTCTTCTTCTTCTTCTTCTTTAGTGGAGTTTGCAGATAACAGAGATTTACTATGAAATTCAGTCTTGACGATTGTCAGTCGAGAAAAATTTTCGAAGCCATCGCAAAACTGCACGCCGGCACGAGTCGTGAGGCTCGTTTGCCTGTTTTCATAATGCTGTTGCTGCTTTGTTTTGCGGCAGTCACCGCAACTGATGCCAGAGAAGGTCTACCAGGTGAAAAGAAATTGTTGGTCAAGTCTGGTGCGCAAGCACAAACTATCGATCAACTTTCGGCAAGCCTGGAGGATATGCAGCGAACAATTCGCACTGACCTTGTCAGTTCACCGAGCGGCGGATGCGCCAGCGGAGGATGCAATGGTTCCGGTTGCAGCGGACCGTCGACGGGCTCGCTCGGAGATGCCCAGAAATCTTATACAAGACAGAAGAAACATCAGAAATTATTCGACGACGCAAATGTATTGAAAACGCAAGCCGAATGCGGAAGTTGTTCCAAACTTGGAGCGCAAAATCATGCAGGGTCCTCGAAGAAGAAGGAAGATCCGCTGGAGATCAAACTGAGCGCACCGATCACTCAATCGCAAGAAGCCATGAAATGCTTCGGTTGCGGGCATGGACCGCAACAAATTCCTGCATATTATCCGGCGTCGTTTCAGCCGCCATTTCATGTCGATGCGGCGCCGTGGTTTGGCTCCAATGCATCCGGGCAATCTGCGTTTCAGGCTATGCCGAAGGGCGCAGGTTTGCGCATCTCGGACACCGCCTATCAGATCAATGCTCTTGCTGCGGGAGCTAAGTTTGCAGATCAAGTGATGAGCCCCAGCCGCTGGATAAGACCTGCGCAAGCGGCCAATCAGGCGCAGATTCAGGGTGCGTCCCACGCCACTGCTGACGCAGCGGAGCAGGCATTTTCCATGTGTCTTGAGTGTCTTGACGTCAGCTTGATCAATATTGCCAATGAAGCATCCGGCAAGCCCTGCTGCGGTCAACCTTTAGTTAAGGAAATTTCGCAAGCGGTGTGGATGGTTCAAAACATGTTCAAGCATGTTTACCTGCCCATGGCCGCCTTGCTACTGCTTCCGGGAGCAGTGCTCACCCAGGTGAATTCCATTATTGCCCATGGGTCTTTGATAAGAAACAGTGAAGATGCGATGAGCCCGCTGTCCGGCATTTTGCGCAGCGTCATGGCTACGTTCCTCATATTCTCCACGCCTGTTATTGTCAGCTACTCGATAGACGTCGGCAATTCGATGACTTACGAAGTGAGGCGGTTTATTGATATCAAAGCCATCGTTGATTGGTCCAGGCAACAAACATAACCCACCATTGCAAAACGCTGCGAATCAAATCATTCCCACAGGCTCCAACGGAGAGGAAACTCCCAAGCGTCTCGTCACGATGGAAAATTCTCCTGTGCGACGCAATCCCGAAATCCGTGGAAAGACGCATAACGGACCGGAAGAGCAATCTGAGATAGAGACGCAATCCAATATGACGCAGTTGATCGAGTATATGTACAACGGCGTAAATATGGCTCTGTCACAGGGCCTCGCTATCCTCAATGCCTATCAGATCGTATTGATGAGTTATCTCTTTCTTCTCGGTCCTGTGGCAGCCGCTCTCTTTGCCTGGCCTTCCAACGTCGGGGAGCTCTTCAAGAAGGTCTTTGGAAGTTGGCTTGACGGTGTGACGAATCTGGCGCTGTGGAAGTTTTGGTGGTGCGTAATCCTTTTATGTGAAAGCATTCGCATAAGCTGGCTCAAGGACCTCGGTGAATACGCTCCTAACGCCCAATGGGAAATGGTCATGCATACCGCCTTTATGGTGTTATTGATGTATGTTCCCTTTAATCCATTCGAATTCAAGCCTGGACAGCTGGTCTCTCAATTCCTCGAGAAAGCTGGCCGTGGTCCTGCCGGCAAAGCCGGTGGTGGCTTAGGTGGTGCGCCGGCTGGTGCCAATCCTTCTTTGGGTCATGGCTTTTCATCGCCTGGACAGGGAGTGTCAGGGGGACGCAGCCAAACATTTGATGATGGTGAAGGATCGACGGCGCTTCCGATTTCAGCCTCTCAAGCTACCAGCCCGGCACTGGCGTTTTCTGCGGCCGGCAGTTCAATTTCCATGATTGCTGCCGACTCTCGAATAGACAGTTTGCTCGATGATGAACGGGAAGGCGAGCCTTTTGAAGATGACACACCGCCCCTTTCGGCGCCCGAAACGGCGGGCTTCCCT
>DATNRC010000121.1:0-5283 GCA_036703705.1 Candidatus Obscuribacterales bacterium | reverse complement strand
TTGTCATTGTGCGTCCGTCCATTTTGTGGCTAGCACCAACAATTGAAGACGGACGCACCTACGTATGTCCAGAGCTTGGAAATTTCTAAGTCGGCTGGAGATATTTGCTCACGGCCGGCGGATCATCTTTGCTCCCAACATTAAAGCAACCTCAACGATAGCAGCGCCTTCCACCAGACGTGCTGTGTTTTGAGGCAGGAAAGTATGAGACGAATTGCAGCGTTTTGGGCAATCACCATCATTTTGACGGTATGCTTCCTTGACTGGATCGCTGTCAGGAGTTGCGACCAAGAGGCAGAAGTAATGGAGATTTCCTGTTGCCGCCTTGTGCAGCGTCTGTCCGAATTGGATCATCAAAGTAATCCTCGCAGCAAGTAGTCTTTCCTTTCTGCTGTTCGATTGAGTGGTGAATACCTCCGCCACTGTTGTCAATTCCCGCTGTTCGAGGGAGCAAGAAAAGTATGAATGATAATCGCTCAGTCAAAGAAGTGTTCAGCCGCGTGATGGACTGCTGCAGTTTGTCAGGATCACAACTGAATGGAAAGGTGGATGTCATTCATAGGATGCGTGATCGCATCAACAACCCGGCAGAATTTGGAACTACTCACCGAAACGAGCGATCATTGCTTCCGTCGCGGTCATTGCTGGAACGCATCCACGAGGCCCAACAAAAGAACGCAGAACTACTGGAAACTGACAGGAGTGACAGCAATGAATTTTTTGCCTGCATCAGGTGCTTCGGAGCAGCGGTTTTCTCGCTAGGCAGGTAAGGCCGCAGCTCAGTTACTCATCCGATACTCAGGGAGGCGGCTCCAATTTGTAGCCGATCCTGGGAAGCGTCTGAAGCATTGAATTCTGTTTGTCCATACCCAACTTCTGCCGCAACCTTTTCATGCATGTTCGCACAGTCTCAGGACTTACGTCCGCGTCTGAATGCCAGACACGATTGAGCAAGTCTTCCTGGCTGAATACCTGATCCGGGTGTCGCATGAGGAATTCCAGCAAAGCGAACTCTCGCGGAGCAAGGCGCACAGGCCGACCGCTGCACTCTACACGGTAGCTTACTGGATCAAGCGCGATAGGACCTATGGTGAGCACATTGGTAGCGTGTCCTGCCGCCCGCCTCAGGAGGGCTTGCACGCGCGCACAAAGCTCCCGCAAATCGAAGGGTTTGGTCACATAGTCGTCTGCTCCCCCCATCAATCCTTCTACCTTCGCGTCCACCTCTTCCTTGCCGGTGAGTATCAGAGCTGGGGCTTTACCACCCCTGGCGCGATAATGTTTGAGCACATCAATACCCGAAACATCTGGAACGCGCCAATCGAGGAGCAGCAAGTCATATTGAAATTCCGAAAGCTCGCGCAAAGCATCTTGCCCATGAGTTACGTGCTTTACCTCATGGCGATCCCCTTCAAGCGCTTCGCACACTACAAATGCAACCTCATGCTCGTCTTCGAGAAAGAGAATTTTTGCCATGCAGGATTTTTCGTTTCGGATTCGCCGGAGTGCGAGTTGAGCATAGCATATTCCGAAGCGAGTAGCTCTCGTTGCGCGCGACTGCACCACTGCGTCGTTGAAACATGAGTCTTGCGCAAGTTGCATTGTCGCTGTGTCTTCTTGACTAATAGCGTACTGGCCTGCTTTTGGCACCTTCTCATCGGGTGAGCGAGCGCGACCGGCATGCCATGCCCAAAGACTCAGGTGTTCAGTTATTGTTGTCGTCACCGAAGTGTCATTACTTGGTCACGTTGAAGAGGTATTCTTGTTAACAAGTCATGTAAAAGCAGACGAAAGTTTTTTTGTAGGGGTCGACGCAAAGTAGAGACAAGCGCTTGTCTCTACTTTGTCCGACATTTTCGCTCAGTGAACTTTGTCACGACAGGCTGACAGCACCCGAATCTTCTTGGCTGCGAAGTCAATGACAGGAGCCACTCCCAGCGAAGATCGCCTTACTGTTGGTCGTACTTGTGCAATTGTGCGTCTGTCTACATGTGGCGAAGTAATCCGCACTGATGCAAAGTCTGCATATGGCTGGTGTCCTTGACACCCTGGAGGAATCACCTATTCCATACCGCTAAAACGAGCGCTGGAATGGCAAGGCTATCGCAATGCGCTGGAACGCAAGGCTATCGCAATGCGAATCATCAGCGGCGCTGGAAAGATAAGATTTCTCAACACAGAGCCAGTTCGAATCGCTGATGTACGGCTGATACGCCAGCCTTCTGTCGGGGTGTAGCAGTCCAATACCGAACTTTCACCCCTTGCTCCCATTAACTGCCTAACAGCTTACTGGCCTCGAAAAGAGTCATGATCTTGCCATCAACCATTATCTTTTCGGCAATTTTCGGGAAGCCGCTGCCTTCGACCCACTGCTGGCGAACAAAAGCCATGTCCTTTGGCACCTGGAACTCTAAGTC
Source organism: Candidatus Obscuribacterales bacterium (assembly GCA_036703705.1). Taxonomy (GTDB): domain Bacteria; phylum Cyanobacteriota; class Vampirovibrionia; order Obscuribacterales; family Obscuribacteraceae; genus DATNRC01. Next base: position 2,866 of record DATNRC010000121.1, on the reverse strand, counting down.
ATACCAGCCGTCACCGGGCTTGCCGTGATATTCCCCAGGTCTATGCACGATCTTGCCCTCGAGCTTATGAAGGTTCCCGTCGGTGCCGCGATAGTAAAGATCACCGGCGGGTGGAACCTGGCCGCCCGGATTTGTAGGAGATGCGACGAGGGTATACATGACGAGCGGATCGTAGGAGACTTGTTCTTTGACTGTAAGGCTTCCATCGGCTCCCTTCTGGTAAACGCTTTTTCCGTCGAACGGATTGGTGTCGAGAGCTTGCTGCATTGAAAGATAAACAATCTGGCCGTCCTTTGTTTCAAGCCTCCGCCAGATTTCTGGAGCTGGTTTGGTAACGCTGGAGGTTAACCCCGGCGCGTCCGGAGGAGCGACTCCATTTTCCTCCAACTCCCGAATGGCATCCGTGGTTCCATTTACCGGCACGTCATATCCTGAAGACCTGCCCCGATCTGGGAACGGCCTGCCCTGCCCGTAAGGAGCAGGTGGATCTACCCATACTCCATCAAGAGTTTTATCAACGTCAGGAGGGAAACCTGGCGGAAAACCTGGTGGCATTCCGTCATCTCCATCGCCACCATCTCCACCGGTGCCGTCACCACCTCCTGGCGGCTGCGGACTGCCACCTCCTGGGGGTTGCGGACTTCCACCTCCTGGTGGCTTTCCAGCTCCGCCCGTGCCGCCATCGCCTCCGCCCGTGCCGCCATCGCCTCCATCTGCGCCGCCATCGCCTCCACCTGTGCCGCCACCACCTGCGCCACCGCCGCCACTTGTGCCGCCACCGCCTGCGCCACCGCGCATCATTTCTTCCAGAAGCTCCAGGTACTCCTTCATGGTTTCCTGGAACTCCTTCATGATCTCTCCGAATTTCTCAAGGAGATCCGTCAAACGTCCTTCTAAATCACCATCTGCACCTTCGTGGCGCAAATCACCCGGAGGCAAGGCAGTGTCGGTCGAGCGATCGCCCCGAGGTGCATGTGCGTGAATTGTCTCATCTGTCTCGCTGCCATCCGCACTGGGACGAAAAATGAGCAGACTGTGCTCGGTGTGGTCAGCTTGTGCTGTATCTTCGACACTTCCAGATTCTGTGGGCTGGTGTACACGCTGATTATCTGGGCCCGTTTTTGCTCCGGACTCAGAGGGCACGTACCTGCCGGCAATGTCATTCTTGCTGCCTGTGTCGCTGTTAATTTTGTCCGGTCGATAGACGAGCGTTTTGGCTCCGGGCTCAGGTGCCACATACCTACCCGCTATGTTGCTGGCTGTGCCTTCACCATAAAGAGTATTCAAAGCTTCAGGCGATCCGAAATCGTATTGTTCCTTCTCAATTGTGCCGTGGGTATGAGGGCCGCCTGCGCCGTAGCGCTTTTCAAGCGGCAGCGACTGAAGCTCCCGAAAATCGATTCCAAGAGTCTTAGCGTCGTTGTGACTTGTGAGGGATGCTTCTGGTTGACGTATTGGTTCTGTTTGGTCGAAAGCCATCTTCTAATACCTGCTGTCGTTGACTTCGGCTGAACGGTCAGGGCATTGGGGTAAGTGTCTGGTGCGTTTGACCGGTATGCAGAAGGCGAAATAAAACCAGACCACGGCAGATTCGCAGCTGATTGACTTAGAAAGACAATTTGAGCCGCGGGGGCACCTTACTGCTGAAACGGTCAGGAGCAGTTGCTGAGTCTGGCAGGCACCAGGTCTCACTGCCGGTTTGATCGATTATGCGGGCGGCCATTGGATCACCAGGAGCTGGCGGTTGTGGTTGGAACAATTCGATTTGGGGCAACTCAGGGTGTGCCTGATGAGACCTTCTCAAAAGAAACGCCACAGCCTCTCTCACCTCTCCAGAGTTGGGCTTACCCTGTATCTCTTTGAGTTGCTCGTTGATCGCTTCGCAATCGACATTCCAATGCGCATTTTCGGGGGACACAGCAGCAAGAAGATTGTTGGTTGCCTGGCGTGCTTCTGGTAGAAGTTGACTGTTTCCCCACCCTCTATTCAAATTGCTTTGCTCTGACATTTCCTACAAACCTCCTCGCCGTTCGGGACTATCTTGAGTGCTCTTTTGCTCCACTTGTTTTTTTCGGGCTGGTCAGCGGCCGGCACTGTTTACCCTCTCTTGAGCGCTTCGGCAAAGGCCCGCTCAACGTCTGACATGTCTACCTGCGAGAACAATCTTTCGATTGCTGAGTTGCTGTTACCATCAACGTGTCTCGCCAATGCCATCATGAATTCGATTGGATCGGATAATGAATTGTCGCCGGTACCGAGCCCGCTGCGTCTGGCCTTATTGTAGGCATTGACCAGATCGGATCTTTCCGAGAAATTCGCGCCCTGGCTGCCGGGTGTGCCGAGATCCCAAAAGTGGACAAACTCAGCAGATACCAGCTGATCGGTAGATATGTACCTCTGTGAGTCCTCGTACAGCGTAATGGTACCGTCAGTGCTGAACGTACCTCCAACACCGCCGCCAGATTCAGCAAGAACGATGCGCGAGTTCGGATCTCTAAGAAATGACGAAAGGAATGCTTTTGGCTGTTTCGCCAATGCATCTTGAACCTTGTTCACGAAATCCTCACTGACTCCGTAATTTCTTACCCGGCGCATCGCTTGCTCCACCTGCTCCCTGGTCGCAAGCGGAATTCCGTCACCGTGCCCGTCTTTGGTCTTGACGACACCGCCATCGGTACCATCGCCTGGCGGCGTGCCGCTGTCCGGCGGGGGCTCAGCGCCGCCGTCACCGCCGTGACCTCCGCAGCCATCGTCACCTCCTGGAGGAGGCATGCCGCCATCTGGAGGCCATGGGCTTCCGCCACCGTCACCAGGCGGTTGCGGACTCGGCGGCTGCGGGGTTGGCGGTTGTGCACCGCCATCATGG
>DATNRC010000120.1:0-3303 GCA_036703705.1 Candidatus Obscuribacterales bacterium | reverse complement strand
AACGCGCTCAGCAGTATGGCCGGCAGCTGGCCGAGAAATTGAAGAAGCTCATTCCCAGGCAGATGTTTGAAGTGCCAATTCAAGCTGCAATTGGCGGCAAGATTATTGCCCGCGAGACAATCTCGGCGCAAAGAAAAGATGTGCTGTCTAAGTGCTACGGTGGCGATATAAGCCGTAAGCGCAAGCTTCTCGAAAAGCAAAAAGAAGGCAAAAAGCGCATGAAGTCGGTGGGCCGTGTGGAAATTCCGCAAGAGGCATTCATGGCTGTCCTCAAGCTAGAGGAGTGATTTTCAGATGGCAAAGAGAGGTTCTCACCGGTCGGGCAAAGAAAATCCTCAGCAAGGTGACCATTCCTCAAAGAAGGGCCGCAAACGAAGGTCCAAGCGCGAGAATGTATTTGACTCTGTCAAAGCTGGACGGAGCCTGGATCCGGAGGAGGAGCGGCAGCTCAAAGTCCAGCGGCGCCAGCTGCTAATTGCTGCCTGGAAGGCCCGCGATGAGCTCTACCGGCAATTATTTGGCGACTACAGCTATGTCAATCCAGATGCCTATTCTCCGCCTCCGGAATTGAAGCCTGAAAATGTGGTGATCGACGGCGATCACGCCACAAGCGGAGATTCCACAGAGCCCGGCGTGCCTGGACTGGCCGATCAGCAATTGGTGGTTCTTGCCTATCCTCCCGACCCGTTAAGACACTATTGGACCTACGTTACAGCGGGACTTTCCACACCCTGGTTGCAAGACGAGCCATCGGAAGTATCGGGCTTCGGCTGCGAATTGATGATCAAATCGCCTGAGGATGCCGACTGGGCCCCTAAGGTCTTGAAGGCGATGGCGTATTACATTTTCAATCATGCCGGCACGCTCAGCCCGGGCACGCGCATCGACTTGAACGGGCCGATTGCGCCCCACACTGACTCCCAATTGACAAATGTTTTCATCTGGTACGCTGATGAAGCACCTGATTGCTGGTATCAGCTTCCATCTGGCGGCTTCGGGCTCTTTATCGCCGTGGGCATCACGGACGACGAGCGTACTTATGCCGAATCGGTGGAGGAATATGGGACCTGGTGCATTCAGCAAGTTTTGCGGCAAACGGGACATGGCCAGATTACTGATGCCAGAAGACGGTCGGTCATGTCGAGCCCCGATATTGGCTTAACCTTGCATTCAGTGCGTATGTTCGCCGATACCTTTCGCACAAACGTAGCGCCACAAGACATGTAGAAAACTTTCGCGCTGGCATTTTTTTCGAGAAGCCTTGCAACAAAGCGTATGTTCGCCGATACCTTTCGCACAAACATAGCGCCACAAGACATGTAGAAGACTTTCGCGCTGGCATTTTCTTCGAGAAGCCTTGCAACAAGGCGCACGTTCGCGATGCCTTTCGCACAAACATAGCGCCACAAGACATGTAGAAGACTTTCGCGCTGGCATTTTCTTCGAGAAGCCTGGCAACAAATTCTGCTCGGCGCTTACGGCGAGACCCTCGATGCCCGCCTTGCCTTTGTCTTGCGAAGCCTTGTCAGAAGTTCTCAGTGGCGCTTGACAACATGCGTCCGCCGTGGCTCCGGGACAGAGGGCTCTTGGCAAAGGTCATCCGATATCGGATGACCTTCTCAAAGGGAACCTTTTAACGGGTGTGGCAGGGGGCAGGCTGGGAATTAAACTTGTCCTTGGCAGCCGGGACCGAGCTTGTGTCCTTGGCTGGATTAGTCCAGTAATGGTCGCGATGAGCCTTGTAGAACTCAATCGTTTTGGCTAAGCCTGTTTTCAGATCAGTTGCCGGGCGCCAACCAGTGAATTGCTCAATCTTTGTAATGTCGGAATAAAAGTCGCCCGGTTCTTGTGCTTTGCGTTCTGGGGAAAACTCGGCAAATTGCCAACCGCCGCTCTTGGCTACCTCGATAATTGTTTTTACGAGCTCGAGGAAGCTGACGGGTATATCCGAGCCGACATTGAATATCTCGCCGTAGCATTTTGGCGTCGTCGCCACCATCAAGATGGCTTCCACGCAATCGTCGACATAGCAAAAATCACGCAAAATACTGCCGTCGCCGAAAACTTGAATCCTTTCATTGTCCATGGCCACGCGCACGAACCAATTGCAGACGCCGAAGCGCGAATGTTTCATTTGTGAGCGGGGACCATATATATTGCTCAAGCGCAAAAGCACTGACCGAATGCCATGCACGTCGTTGTAGACCTTGATGATTTTCTCCGCCGTTAGATTGGAAATTTCATAGATTCCCTTGGGATTCGTAGGCGCTTCCTCGTTTACCGGCAGAGAAACACTGGGTCCATACTGCCCGCGTGTGCCCGTATAAACTACGACGGCACCCGGATTGTGTTTGCGAAGCGCTTCCATCAGAACGGCCGTACCCGTGATATTTATTTCAATGTCGGGAAAGGGGTTGGAGAGGCTCATCAGGTGGCATACTTGCCCGGCCAGATGGAAAACATAATCCTGTCCTCGCACCAAATAACTGACTGCCGAGTCGTCTCTTATATCGCAGTAATTAATGCGAATATCATCGCGCCCGCTGAGGTTGAACTCGTTGCCACCATAATCGGGGATCATAGCGTCCAGGACGGTCACTTTCGCTCCCAAGTCGGCGAGGCGGAGGGCCAGATTGGAGCCGATGAATCCCATCCCACCGGTTATTAGAACTGTCTTTCCTGAGAAATCTTGGTACATGATCACCGTCTATTTAAATTCGCGCTAACTTGATGCTATTTCAGGCAGCATGCGGATTTTAAGCATACGTCTATATGATGCGGAGCATCGCATGATCTTACCACGCAAAGACAATGCGTTTGGCTAAAATGCTCGTCCTGCGTTGCTCGCCAAAGGATGTCAATTAAGCTGCTTTTAATTCGTTTCTCCAACATACCTTTTACTATTTGTTGGCTGTAGCTCTTGTGAGGAGTGCTTTGGGTGAACGTACCATTTGGCGATCTTAAGCTTCATTATCAAACATACCGTGGTCAAATCGATCATGCGGTTAACAGAGTGCTTGCCAGCGGACATTTTATTCTTGGGCATGAGCTGGAAAGATTTGAGCGTGACTTTGAAGAATTCCTGGGCGCCGGCTATGTCGCGGGTTGTGCCTCTGGCACGGAGGCTATTTATTTGGCTCTTGCCGCCTGTGGTATCGCAAGTGGTGACGAAGTAATTGTCGTCGCCCACACGGCCGTGCCCACAATTTCCGCAATTTCTATGACTGGCGCCAAGCCGGTGTTCGTCGACGTAGATGCGAAAACGTGCCTAATGGACGTCGACAAAGTCGAAAGCAGGATAAC
>DATNRC010000119.1:0-4472 GCA_036703705.1 Candidatus Obscuribacterales bacterium | reverse complement strand
TGCCGCCCGCCTGGGCAAGCTGTGGTCTGCCACCGCCGCCGCCACCACAGATTTGCGCGGCAGCTTTCACCAGATCGCCGGCGCTGATACCGGATTTGGTGAGCGCGTCAGAGACACCGACGGCCATGGAAACTTGCCCGGGCCCGCCGCTGGAGGCAAGAGCCACCACAGTCTTACCGTCGGAATTTCTGATGTTGTCCGCGATTGCCTTCAATCCGTCGGCGCTGACATTGCCCAGCGAGGCCGTGATCAGTCTTATGTCGCCGACCTGGCGAGCTTTGGCGATCAATTCAGGAACTCTCGTAAGAGCAATCTTCTCTTCCATAGCCTGCAATTGTTTCTCGCGTTCCTTCAACAATTCCTGCAAGCGCTCGATTTGCGATCCCACTTCCTGCGGCCGCACTCTCAATTTGTGCGCTGCATCTGCAAGATAGCTCAGTTGATCGGAAAGATAAGTCCATGCCTTCGGTCCGGACAACGCCTGCACCCGTCTGACACCGGATGCGATGCTCTCTTCGGAGATTATTTTAATCGGTCCAATTTCTCCTGTCGTCGAAACGTGAGTGCCGCCGCAGAATTCGAGCGAGAAATCGCCCATGCCCACGACGCGCACGACGTCACCATATTTCTCGCCGAACATCGCAACCGCACCTGTCTTCTTCGCATCTTCAAGCGACATCTCCTGCGTTATGACCGGGTAATTTTGCTGCACCCATTCATTCATCATTCCTTCCACTTTCTTCAAGTCTTCAGGCTTCGGCTGGCGATCCAGATTGAAGTCGAAGCGCATGGCCTGAGGCCCTACTTGCGATCCCTGCTGAACAACGTGCTTGCCGAAATAATCACGAATGGCGGCATGGAAGATGTGCGCCGTTGAATGATGAAGCACGGTCTGCAATCGTCTCGTGTTGTCCACGACGGCTCTCACCGACTGCCCGACTTCGAGCGATCCAGCTTTGGACCGCACTTTATGAATGTGCAAGCCCTCATGCTTTTTCGTATCGAGCACTTCGAGACGCGCATCGTCATTTTCAAGCATTCCGACATCACCGACCTGCCCGCCGGATTCGGCATAAAAAGGCGTTTTGTCAAGGATGACATCCACCTCTTCGCCTTCCTCCACATGATCGACAAGCTGCCCGCCCTTAACCAGTGCCACTACTCTGGCTTCACCGGACAAATCGGAATAGCCGGTGAATTGCGTGGTGCCGTGCTCTTTCACAACACGTCCAAGCGCTTCCTCGCCTGTGATGACGACATTGAATTTGCTCACGGAGGATTTCTCCTCGTGCTCCGCCCGCGCTTTCTTGAAGCTTTCCATATCGATTGTTTTGCCGCGCTCAAGGGCAATCTCTTGCGTCAGCTCGACCGGGAAGCCGTACGTTGCATAGAGATTGAACACCTCCTCGCCGGGCAATTGTTGAGCATCTCGATCGAGCAGCTCCTCCAGGAAAGCGGAGCCGCGCTCAATCGTCTTCAAGAAGCGCTCCTCTTCTTCCTTGAGGTGCTTCGCCACTTGCGCTTCATGCTCGACAAGCTCCGGATATGTTTTGCCGTAAATCTTGACGATAGCCGACACGAGCTTGTGAATAAAGGGCTCCTTCAATCCGAGCAAGCGCCCGAAACGAGCTGCCCGTCGCGTGATGAATCTAAGAACATAACCCCGTCCGATGTTGCTGCTGCGCACGCCGTCGGCCACCAGAAAAGTGACGCAACGAGCATGATCGGCAATGATCTTGAGATAGGTATCCACCTTGTAAGCCTGCGACTTGACGTCGACTTCGCGCGGCTTGCCGCCCGTGTATTTGACGTTCGCCAATTTGCACAGCTCTTCCAGAATGGGATAGAAAAGATCGGTCTCGAAATTGTTGACCTTCTTTTGCTTGATCAGCGCCACCCGCTCGAGACCTGATCCAGTGTCTACATTCTTCTTCGCCAGCGGTGTGAAATTACCGTTTTCGTCCTTATACAATTCCATGAAGACGAGATTCCAGAACTCCAGATAGCGATCGCATTCGCATTTCCCGATGCCGCAAACGTTTGCATCATCGCTGCATCCATACTCCGGCCCGCGGTCGTAATAAATCTCCGAGCAGGGACCGCACGGTCCTGTCGGTCCGGGCGGACCCCAGAAGTTGTCCTTGCGCGACATTCTGTATATGCGCTCCTGCGGAACGCCCACCGTCTTGTTCCAGATTTCAAATGCTTCTTCATCAGCCGGGTTCTGTTCGTCACCCTTGAAAATCGTCACTGAAAGCCGATCCGCTTCCAGCCCCAGATCCTTCGTCACAAATTCCCACGCCCAGGGAATGACCTCCTTTTTGAAATAATCGCCGAAGCTGAAGTTGCCAAGCATCTCAAAAAAGGTGTGGTGGCGAGCAGTGCGGCCGACGTTTTCAATATCGGAGTCTTTGCCGCCGGCACGCGCGCACTTCTGCACCGTCACCACTCGCGGCGGATCGGTCGGCGCAGCCTGGCCGAGAAATATAGGAACGAACTGAACCATACCGGCTGACGTCAAAAGCAACGTCGGGTTGTCGGGAATCAAGCTCGAGCTCGGCAAATGCAAATGCCCGCGCTTGTCCCTGAAGTAGGCAACGAATTTATCCCGAATTTCCGAACCAGAAAGTGTCATTGAAGCCTCCCAGCGCTTCAGCGAAGGTGGTGTACGCCACCGGATTAAGGGTTGAATTCCGCTTTCCCGGACTATTCAGTATAACCCAGCCTCTGCCGGAAGGCGGCTCCGGCGGAATTTCGCCGCTACTTTACGTAATCAGGAAGCTGAGCGTGGCAAAGCCAGCCTGAATCTGCTAAATTTCTGACTGGCCAAACGTTTCCTGCCGCGCCGGTGCCAATCACAAGGTCTTAAAGGTGAAGCTTCGCAAGGTTCTAATCATTCACAAGAAGTCCACCTTCCAGATACAGGCTGTCGAACACCGCGAAGCCAGATTCTTGAAGCTGCTCGAGGAAGGGCACGAAGCAGTCACGCGCGTGAAAGTGGCTCACACCGAGCACATGGGAACCCTCGAGCATCTGAAAGCCGAGCTCGACAAAAGAGCAATCGAACATAAAGCGGTAGCAAGAGCTGAGCTTTCCGGGCCGGTCACAGGAGTCGATCTGGTTGTTTCTGTAGGCGGCGACGGAACATTTCTCGACGCCTCGCACCATATGTCGGATGACATCCCGCTCCTTGGCATCAACTCCTCCAGCTCCTCCAGCTTCGGGCACTTCTGCCTGGCTACCGAACGCAATCTGGAGCGCATACTCGACGACATACAACACGACCGCATCGCGCCGGAGCGCATATTGCGCCTGGAGTTGCAGCTCAACGGCTCGGTCTTGCCAGAGCTTGTCCTCAACGAAGTGCTCGTTGCTCACTCGAATCCCGCGGCGACGAGCCGCTATTTCATAGAGCGCGGCGACACAGTGGAAGAACAGCGCTCGTCGGGCATCTGGGTGGGAACTGCCGCCGGCTCCACAGGCTCGCTGCGATCGGCGGGCGGCACTGTTTTGCCAATCGTCGATCAGCGCTATCAATTTGTAGTAAGAGAAGCGTGCATGCGACCGGGCGAAAAATGGCGACTTACCAAAGGCATACTGGAGCGCAGCGAGTCCATCCGCGTTGTTTCGCAGATGCGCACCGGAACACTTTTTATTGATGGTCAACATATAGACTATCAATTCGGGCTCGGCGACGAAGTAATCATCAAGCCGAGCCGGCATGATTTGCTTGCTTTCGTCGCACCCGATGTCAACGATATTTTCATTTGAGCACTAAGAACAGAGCATCAATGACGACACAAGAGAAATTAGCTGTAGCAGCTGGAAAAGCCGCTGCCAGAACGATCCGCCTTTTCGGCGCCGGACTGGGCTCCAATCTGCCGGGACGATTGGCGCGCAAAGTATCACCGCAAATTTTGAGCGGATTAGCCAAACAAGCCAGCCGCGGCGTTATCGCGGTAACGGGGACAAACGGCAAGAGCACGACTGCGGGTCTTCTCTCTTCGATTTTGAGAACCGCCGGATTCAAGCTCATTCACAACCGGCAAGGAGCGAATCTGGTGACCGGGATCACAGCCACTCTCGTGGACGCAGCCACTTGGAGTGGCGAGATCAATGCCGATTATTGCTTGTTCGAGATTGATGAGGCCGCACTGCCTGTAGTAGCATCCGAAGTGAATCTGTCATCAATAGTGGTGACAAATCTCTTTCGCGATCAGCTGGATCGATTCGGTGAATTGGACACGACGGCACGATTGATTGAAAAGGGCATTGCTCTCAATCATTCAACGGCAGTGCTGAACGCGGACGATCCCAATGTCTCTCAGCTTTGCCCCAATGAGCAGCGATATTATTTTGGCATCGAATCGCGTAACGAAACCGGCGATAAGACCACAAACATGGAAGAGAATGGAAGTGGAGAAGATCCACCAGCCTGCGCAGGCGAAGAGCAGACGATGGAGCTTTCCTAT
>DATNRC010000118.1:0-9701 GCA_036703705.1 Candidatus Obscuribacterales bacterium | reverse complement strand
GTTTGGCGTCGAAGAATCTCCTCTCTTTCATTTGCGCTTTCGCATGCGCCATGAGCACTTCTGCCTGGACGTCTTTGGCATCGGGCGCATTGGGATTTTCTCTCAGGTAGCGATGAAACCACGGAATCGACATGAGCTCGGCGCCGCCGTTGACATACGCATAACCGATGTTCAGCACAGCCTCAGGAAAGGGCGTCTTAAGGCGCAACGCTTGCTGGTATTCGTCAACCGCCTTCTGGTATTGCTCAGTATCGAGAAGCGCATTGCCCAGCTGAAAATGCAGCTCGGCGCACTGCGGGTATCTGGCGAGAGCCGGCAGGAGAATCTCCTTAGCCTCCTGCGCTCTGCGCGCTTTCAGCAGTTGATTGACTTTGTTGTAAGTGCGCTCGATCGCCTCTTCGTCGCTTTGACTGTAAGCCGCAAGCAGAAGCTTGTCCTGGTTGCCATTCGCTATTGCCGGCGCCACCACGCTTGAAAGAGAAAGCATCGCGCTCACGGCGAGGAAAATCGAACGATTGCCATGGGACTTGTGAGAATTTTTTCGCGCGCTCATCGTCTGACAATAGCTCCGGAGAGATAGAGGCAGAAACTCTTTTTGGGTGCCACCCTTACTTACCCGGCGAGATTGGGGAGCTAACAGTCTTCAGCCCTCAAAACACCGACCTTCAGGGAATAATAGGAGCGACGGAGGAGCCGACAATGCTTTTGGAGTTGTACATTCTGTCCGCGCTTTCCGGCTGGCGAGATCTCGACGCCAATGCACAGGCGGCCCTCAAGGAAGGTGATCTCGACAGAGCGGAGGCACTCTGGAAAGACGCTGTGCGACAGGCGGAAGGGGCTTCGGCGGTTGACCCGGGTCTGGTGGACTGCCTCATCGGCTTGGCGCTCGTCAACGACAGGCGAGGGATAAAGGCGGAGTCCGAGCGTCTTTATGAGCTGGCGATGAGGAATGTTGAGGGAGTGGCGGGGGACAAAAGTCCGCGCTTTGCCAATCGATTGCCCGAGCTGGCCAGGCTTTATGCCGAACACGGAAAAGCCCGGCACGCTGAAATCCTCTATCAAAAGGCGCTCAAGATTCGCGAGGAAACGGCCGGCAAGGAAAGTATTCCCGTGGCTGCCGCGCTTGAGATGTATGCGGCTTTTCTCAAGCGAGAAGGGCGCGGGGCAGAGGCGGAAAAGCTCGAGACCCGAGCCAGGAGCATCCGAGACGCCAATCGCCTTTAGACATATGGCAAAGATTGTCAAACGCTGGCTTGCCCTCTTATCTTGGGGGTATAAGGAAAGCGTTGGGCCATCTATTGGAGGTTGGCTGCCAGCAAGTTGCGCTGTGTCTCCACATTAGGTGCCGGAAGCCACCAGCATAAAGGGAATCTGATATCTTTCTTTGTTGGCGCTTGTTATCTTGTCAGTAGTCGCGGGGCGCGAATTTGGTGGACTCTACAGAGAGAGCAGTTGGGAAAAGGGTAGCGCCAGTACTTATTGGTGACCTACTGGTCAAGTCCGAACTGATTAACCTTGGTCAACTTGCCGATGCCCTGCCCATCTCTCAAAAGACCGGCCTGCCCGTCGGGCGCGTCTTGATCGGCTCCGGCTTCATCAATGAAGAACGGCTTCACGCGGCACTCATGGCCCAGTCCCTTATTCGCGACAAGCTCCTGACGGTGGAATATGCAGTCCTGGCTCTCAAGCTTATTGGCCAGCGTCCGATGAGCCTCGAGCAAGCATTGAAAGAGGTCGGATGGCGGGCGGAATATTTTGAGTTTACGAACAAATTAGGGCAACTGCTCCTCGACGCCGGCGTCGTGGAAATGGAGCAACTGGAAGACGGGCTTCAGACGTGCTTCAACACCGGCTTGCCTCTTGGGCGCGTATTGGTGCTCAAAGGTGTTTTGAGCGACGTCACTGCCTATGCCGCGCTTACTGCCCAGATGCTGCTTAGGCAGGGAAAGATTACGCGCGGGCAGGCGCTTGAAGGTCTGTGTTTGTCTGCGCAGCGCAAGACGACTCTTGAAGAGTCGCTTGCTTTGCACGGTTACATGAAGCTGTCGACGACCAACTCAGTGCGCCTTGGTGAGCTGCTGGTGCTGTCTGAGCTGGTGAGCGAGATCGATTTGCTCACTGCTGTCGAGCGCGGCTTGGTTGATGAGCTGCCAATCGGTCAGGTTCTCATTCAGGCCAAATTGATTTCTTATTCCACGCTTGTCGATGCGCTTAAGGTGCAGGAGCTGGTTTGCGCACGCATACTCAATCCGCTCGAAGCGGCAGAGGTGCTTAAGCTCACACGAGCGCGCGGCATCACAATTCCGCAGGCCGTATCCGAGGTGACGAAACGCGCGCAAGCAGGGCGCGATCCGGAGCTGACGATGCTTGACCTGCTCAAGATGGTGCGCCTCATACCGAATGAGGACATGGAGGTTGCTCTCAACGAGAGCGAGCGCAGCGGCGCTCCCGTGGAAAACATTTTGCTCTCGCGCAAGATTATCGATCCTGACACCTTGCAAGTCGCTCTTCGCTGTCACAAGCTTCTGTCAGACGGCTACATAAGCGCTGAGCAAGCAGTCTTCGCCCTGCACTATTATGTGTGGAGCAGAGAAGATTTCGAAGAGATTATGACCAAGCTTGGCTGGGTAACGCCGCGCTGAGGAGACGCGACAGCCTCAGTCGGCTACTTTGGTGTTGTCACCGCCTGCCAGGGACACCTGCTCGCACGCTTGATAAGCCCTTTTGAAGAGCTCTTCGGCTTGGGAGCCATGCACCGGGAATGATGCTATGCCTATGCTGACGGTAACATTCCAGTTTTGACCGACTTCGGAAACGCGCTCAAAGCGAATCTTGTCGCGAATCCGATTGGCAAGCACATTGACGCCTGCAACATCGGTTTCCGGACAAATAACCGCAAAACGCTGAGCGTCGTAACGGCCGGGAATGTCGACGTCGCGGATGGTCTTCATCAAAAAATTGGACACGCCCTTGAGAATGGAATCGCTGGTCAGTTTGCCGCGTGCAGCGTCGATTTCATCGAATCTGTCGATGGAAAGCATGAGAATGGTCTCGTTTTTCTTGTAGCGGCGAGAACGCTTGAGCTCATCTTTGAGGATGCGCACGATTGTCTTGTGGTTATAAACCTCGGTAAGCGAGTCCAGCATCGTGACGCGCTCCAGCTCATCGGGCGCCGATTTGTTGAGGGTGGATTGAGCCTGCTGCAAATACTGGCTCTGCTCCAGCTCGCGCACGCGCTGCAGAGGATCGTATTGAGATGTGCGGCGAATCTCACCAGTTGTCCTGAGCTGATTCAGCTTTTGCCTGAATAGCCCTTCTCTTCCAAATAGCGGCTGATCATCGTTTTTCGGGGACATCTGGAGACCTCACTTTGAAAACTTGGCGCGCTGCCTTATCTGAAGGAGGAATTATACTCCAGGCCAGGTGAATCTTTCAGCTGTTTCAAAGGTTGGCCGCCTGGTCTTGAGCCTGATCGATCGCCCAATGCCGTTGATTGCCAAGGGGTTGAGGTTTCCAAACGATATACAGGTGGCACATAAATATCTTCTGAAATTGTGTCAAAAATAGGCTCTCGATTTCGGCAAGCAAAGGAACCAGGGATGCCTGAATGATGTCAATAGATTAGGTTTCATTGTTTCGGCAGTGGGCCCTTGATAAACTAAACGAACCGGAATGGGGAGCGACGCGACAGTTGCTGTCAACTCTGGTTGATGTGGCGCCCTGGTTTAAGTTTCGTTTCGCAGGATGTCTCCTTTATAGCCGTATAGCCGTCGTTCAACCCATTGATATACAGGTTTTATATACATGTTTCTCCATTCCGGACTGGCGGTCGTCGTCAATCGCTGTTTCGCACTCATGCTTTCGTTTCTGTTTGTCACCTGCCTGCCGTTGGGGGCGGTGAATGCAGATAAGGCGCTTTCTGTAAGCGAGCGTCTGGCGCGTGGCGAGGTAGTGGTTGGATTGAGAAATGTCGGTGCGATCAAATACGTGACCGGCACCATACTCATCGATCAGCCGCCTGAGCATATTTGGCCGATCATGACAAATCCGTACGAATTTCAGGGCAAGATCTCGCCTCGTATGAAAGAGATCGAAGTGATGGTCGACAAAGAGGATGAGTCTGTTATGAAGGTGCATCTGGACATCGGATTTTTCATTCCTCATTTCACGTATGTCGTGGATTCTCTCTATCACCGCAACGAGCGTATCGATTTCAAGCGAGTAGGAGGAACACTCAAGGATTTCAGCGGCTCCTGGGAAATGGCTCCTTCCCATGATCACAAACAGACCGAGCTCACATATTGCATGTACGTTGATCCGGGCTTCTATGTTCCGCAGTGGATTGTCAGAGAAGGTGTAAAACGCGAGCTCCCCGATATGCTGACCGGGCTTCGCAAGCGTGTCTTCGCGGTCTTTCACGAGTCAGCCGCACTCGAGCCGCGTTCTATTCTTGCCTCCCGCCCGCTTCATCATACTAAGCCCGTGCATACCGCCAGCAGCAACAATCATCACCTGGATTGATCGGGAAGGGCAGGCTTCTTCTCTTCTTCCTCGAGAACCGGCGCGCCTACCAATTGGCTTATCAACGCGCCCATAGACGTTCGCACATCACCTACTCGCGGGGTATGACCGTTTACCATTATTGTCACCAGAAGATTTCTGCCGCTGGTGTTCTTCAAAATGCCTGTGATCGTTCTTACGCTGTCCATCGCTCCGGTTTTGAAACGGTAGGTGCCTGCGCCTGTGCTTCTCACCTGTCCGCCTTTGAGGAGGCTTACGTACGCGCGGTCGCCGTATTTGGCGGCCATATGGCGCAGCACCGTATTCAGTGCATGCGGAGACACGCAATTTTTGCGGGAGAGCCCGCAACCATCCTTGAGGATGACTTCCTGCGTATTGCCCCCGATTGACGCGAGCCAGCGCTCGAGGCGCACTACACCGCGTTCTTCGAGAATATCCGGATCGAATGGGCTTTTGCGCCGTTTGGCATCGTCGGCTTCCAGTGCGCCGATTGTTCTGAGCAGTTGTTGGGCGAAAAGATTATCGCTTTCGTGCAAGGTCACTTCAATGATTTTTGTTATCGGCTGCGACAAATGCTGTGCTAGCACTCGGCGCGCTCCTGATTTTGCCGGATCTTCCTTCGACTGCTTGCCGAAGTGAATGCCGGACTCCTGGGCCATCGCCGCCGCCAGTGAGCCATTAAACACGGTTGGATTGCCGACGATAAGCGGTCCCTTGGCGCTTAGAGACGGGTAACCGCGCAATGCCCGGATAATGTTTGCTTTAGGGTCGTAAATCAACCAGCCGGGCGAGAGATCTTGCCTCAGCAGGCTGCGTGTTTGCGAGCTCAACTCGCTCTCAGCAGGCAATTCAATCAATTTGGCATTCTTCGGCAGCGCACCGCCGGTGAAGACATTATGATCGAGCACCAGGTCGGAGGAGACCGGCATCCAATCTTGTCCCCAGTCCTCATTGAGCCATCCGGGCATGAATTGATCGCCTCCGCCGTCGGGGCGGCTGACGTGGAAAACACCGTCAACGATCCTCACTCCCTGCCCTGTCAGCTCATTGAAGAGTCTGAGCAAGTCGCCGCGCCCGAGAGTTGGATCTTGAGATGGATTCAGGATCAGGTCGCCCTTCAACCGATTTCCGACTATGTCACCGCTGGTGGTGAGGGAGGTTCGATAGCGAAAATCAGGTCCCAGCAAATCGTAAGCGCAGGCGGTAGTAAACACCTTGGCTGTGGATGCGGGCGTAAAGCGTTTCGTACCATTGTGCGAAAAGAGGACATCGCCTGTTTTCGCATCCATAACCTCGACGCCGACAAGCGATCGGCTGAGCTCGGGACGGGCCAACCAGCTGTCGACGATGCGTGCAATGGAAAGATCTTTTACATATTTTGCCGCCGGCTTGGCACCGTTTTTCCGCAGCGCGCTGCGCGCAGCATGAGAACGAGCACGCTGATGCCGAGCCGCATCCGCTCGTGAAAGAACCGGTGAGGCTGCGGCGACAAGGATTAACAAAAGGACTATGACTTTGTAAGAAACCTTGGTGTCCATGCAATTGTTACTCGACGGTGAGGGAGGGATTTTGTTGCTAACCGGCATTCTTGCGAATCAGGTCGAGAATCTCTTTTGGAATGCGCACAGGTCTCATGCTTTTGCTGTCGACGAAAAGACCTACGTGTGTGGCCGTAGTAGCTGCCTCGCCGCCGACTCTGATCTCGCCTTGGAAAATCATTCTTGCTGAGCCGGCGGACTCAATCCACATGTGTCCGGTCGGCTTGTCAAACAGCTTAACGGGGCGTTTGTACTCGATGTGATGAGAAGCAATGATGGGAAGCAGCCCTCTTTCCATGAGCGGCTGAAGCGGATAGTAGTCTTCGAAAATCTTCAAACGCAGCGCCTCGAACCAACGCAAATAGACAATGTTGGAAACATGTCCTGCAAAATCAATGTCATATGTCCCGACTGAAATTTGCATTTCAACTTCCAGACATCGTTCATTCTTGAGGGCTGTTTCCATAGAAGCTCCTGTAAACTGTCTCCATCAATTGCACTAAGTAGTAATTTTAGCCAAGGAGGTCGATATGTCCCACCGCATTGCATTGGGTGCGGATCATGGAGGATACGT
The DNA here is from genome assembly GCA_036703705.1 of Candidatus Obscuribacterales bacterium. Taxonomy (GTDB): domain Bacteria; phylum Cyanobacteriota; class Vampirovibrionia; order Obscuribacterales; family Obscuribacteraceae; genus DATNRC01. The sequence goes on along the minus strand of DATNRC010000118.1, from coordinate 3,068 downwards.
CCTGAAAGAAAAAATCAAGGAATTTCTCCAGGAACACGGCAACTACGTCCAGGACTTCGGCACTTTCAGCGAGGAATCGGTTGATTATCCGGATTATGCTCTCCTGGTTGGCGAGGCGATTGTCGGGGGAACAGCGGACCTTGGCATTCTCATCTGCGGAAGCGGGGTCGGGGTCACGGTGGCGGCCAACAAAATTCGCGGCATCAGAGCCGGGATGTGCCACGATACATTTTCAGCGCATCAGGGGCGCGAGGATGATGACACCAATGTGTTGTGCCTCGGTGCGCGCGTAATTGGTCCTAATCTGGCCCTCGACATTGTCAAAACATGGCTGGACGCAAAATTCTCAGGCGCTGAAAGGCATATCAGACGCCTGAGAAAAGTGCACGAGATTGAAAAGAAGCATCTTGCGCCCGCATCAAGTGACTGATACTGAGAAGGCCCTAAATCCGAGCGGTCTCACGGCTATTACACCCGGGACAGGGCTGTCTGGCTGAGGCGGGCTGCAGTGGTGGTCAATTCCTTGATGCGTTCGGCAACGTTGCTGTCGATTGCTTCGCCGTCAAAAGCTGACCCATCCGCATAAACGAATCTCGGAATGATCCAGCAGCGGAAGTCGAGCATGAGGCTGTTTGCCAATCCCAGCACAGCCATATAGCTGTGCTTGCCGCCGGCGGCACAGAGAAAGCCAACCAATTTGTCGGTCCACGCTTTACCCGTGAGCTCGATCAAGTTTTTGGCCGGCGAACCTGCGGCATAGTTGTAGATTGGAACAGCCATGATGACGCATTTGACGGCTTCGATTTTTGCGCTCACCGTTTTTACATCAGGGTGCGCATAAGCCGCATCACCGTCGCATTGAGGAAGAGCAAAGTCGCGAAGGTCCAGCCATTCCACCTGGTGCTTCTCTTCGAGAAATTCGAATGCCTTGCGGGCAAGAATTCTGCTGTTGCTGTCCGCATTAAGGCTGGTGCTGATCACAAGAAATTCGCTCATCATACTCGTCCTCTCCATCTTCTTTATGTTACCCTCTGTGCTTTTATCAAATGCGAGCCGACACCTTTTGCTCTTCTGTCACTTTATCCAGCGCCTTCTGATACCGATTGGCGTGAAATCGCTCGACCATGCCTAAAGCATGAAAGCGCTTGGCGGCTTGTTCGAATATCTGAGCATGCTCCCTGGATTCTTTTGCTTGTTCTTGAAACTCAAAAACTGCCTCGAGATTTCCTTCTTCTTTTGCGATGCGCTCAAATTCCGGGTACATCTGGTTCGTCTCATAGAGCTCGCCTTCGATGGCGAGCGCAAGGAGTTTTTCCACCGACAGCTCGTCGATTGGGTACATAAGCTCGAGATGCGCAAAAGCGTGTCCTGTTTCTTGATGAGCAGTCTCTTCAAAGAGCTGGGCGACTTCTTCATTGCCGAGCTTCCGTGCGACTTTGGCAAAGTAGAGATATTTTCTGTTGGCCATGGACTCGCCGGCAAACGCTGAATGCAAGTTTTCTTCTGTTCTGGTCTTTTTCAAAATACTCATAAATTTAATCTCCTAGATTTACTCTAACTATAGACTTTGTCTAATCACAACCCAAAAATTTTTTTGTTTATTGCTCGGGCTTCTTGACTTCACCGTAAACGGTGACATGAAAGTGATGAACTTTGAAATTGTCGCCCAGAGCAAGCTCGAACTTTCGAATTTGCTCGGCCGGAATGTCGAGCACATTGCCGGTTTCGATATCAACAAAATGATGATGCTCAGACATATTGGCGTCGTAGCGAACTCTTCCAGCCTCTGTGGTGACCTCCTGAATAACGCCGGCTTCTACGAGCGCATTCAAAGTGTTGTACACAGTGGCCCGCGAAAGTGGCACCGGCAGGCGGTTTTTGACGGCCTGAAATACCTCGTCCGCTGTCGGATGCGAATGCGTGGACATTAGATATTCCGTGATGACGGCACGCTGGGGAGTCGGCTTAACGCCGTGCCTGTTGAGCAGCTCTTCTATGTCGGGGACCATACGCATCACCTTGAACACCGTCTGTATTGAATTAGAATAAGTCTAAATTTGATATTTGTCAATACTTCAAATTGAACTTGAGTTGGAGCTGGGCAAATATTATACGCACTTTAGCATCGCTGGGCTGATTTGGATGCTAAAAGCTGGCTATGTTTTTGAACCTTATATGATTCAATGTGAATTGCCAACAAGAAGCGCAAATACTCATCAACGCATGAAGGCATGGCACTTTCGGCCGCACGCCCGAGCAGGCAGGTCTTGAACCCTATAGGGTTCATATTCCTAGTGCGACTTTCGCCGGTATGCTCATCTTCCACTTCACACCGTGCTGGTGCTTGCTCAGCGCTTGCGAAACTTGATATCGACCGCGATTCCGGTGGTCGTATAGGTGGGGCGCTGCTCGCCGGCGGCAGGGCCGGTGGGGAAGGACATGGCAGTTTGAGTGTTGTCGCCCAGGGTTGCAGATTGCGCGCCCCCATAATCGCCCGTCCCCACTCGCGCAGGACCAAGCGGCTCGCCAGCGTGGATGCCGCCCATCTGCCGACCTGCCTGGAAGACGAAATCCTTGATCAGCACATCGTATAGGGAGCCATTGGTGGATGCAAAAGCCATCCCGGAGGCGGCGGACCATTGGTTGTGGCTTACATACAGGGCATAGTTTGCGGCTATCGGCTCAGCCTTCATGCTTATGTCACCGGAGGCGCTTGCCTGAATGAGAACTCGGTGCGGACCGGGCAGACTGGGAAAGGTTGTGTTCAGGGCATTGAGCAAGGAGCGTACATTCAGTTGGCTGCCGCAGCGGCGAATCCAGTCGTAGAAGGCAAACCTCAGGGCGTGCCCGAGTGGCGGCCGCGGATTGTCCAGAACAGGCAAAGTGATTATGGAAAATGCTGCAGGAGGGGCATCGCCGGAACGCGGCGACTGAGTTTCATCAACGGGCGCTTTCCCCAACTGACTGGAGTTGAAAATGGCGCTCAGTGAATTAAGCTCTGGCACCGGCCCGCTTGGAAAGCTTATGGCAAGAGCGCCCGGCGTGGGACGGTGGTCGCCGGTCGATCC
>DATNRC010000117.1:0-3468 GCA_036703705.1 Candidatus Obscuribacterales bacterium | reverse complement strand
TATGGCGACGTAGAAGAGGCGGCGCTCTTCCTCGAGATCGGCAGAGGCATCAGATGGAAAGAGCCCGTCAGCCATGCCGACCAGGAAGACCACCGGAAACTCCTGTCCTTTCGTCTCATTGACGCTGAGGACGCTTACTGCGCCTTCAGTACCTTCCCCGCCCTTGTCATGCTGCTTCGCGCCATGCGCTTTGACAAAGTCGGCGACCACCTTATACTGGCGCGCCTCTTCTTCAAGCTGGGTCAATTTGCGCAGAGGCTCGTAATTGACGCCGGGAGGGACTTTGATTGAACGGTAGTATTCGTTCAATCGCTGCGTGCGGCGGAGCAGAGAAATCGTCTCGGCAGGAGGCAGGTTTTCTTGATTCATGGTGCGAATGATGCGCACCAGCTGCTCCAGATCCCTGCATGACTGCTCGGCCACCGCCTCGGAATAAATCTCGACCGCTTTCAGGTATGACAGATTGTTTGCCTCAGCAAAACTGGCGATTGTTGCCGACAGTTTGGGATCGACCTCCTTCACTCTGAGCTGGCAGACTCGCTCGAACGACTCACGCGCTTTCGGTCCGTCGGGGTCCATGACAAGCTTCAGAAAAGCCATTACATCGCCAACCTCATCAGGCACAAGACCGGCTTCAGGATGAGTGGCAAGACAGCGAATTCCGCGCCGCGTGAGCGCTTCTTCAACGAGCATGGCATAGCGGTTGTGGCGATAGAGAATGACGGCGTCGCTCGCCTGACGACCGCTGTCGATGAGGATCTGCATTTCATCGGCGACCCATTCCGTCTCTGCCACCTCATCGGGCAACACTTGCGGCCCGATAATCGCCGAGGTGGGAGCGGCTCCCCAACCGGAAATTATGTCCTTCTGCATGCGGCGGCGTTCGAGATAACGAATGATGCGCCGCGCATGATCGACAATTACCGGGTGACAACGCCAGTTTTTCTCGAGCAGATAGCAGCGCGCATTCGGCAAACGCAATGAGACTTCCGGCAGAAGGCGCGGCAAGCTTCCTCTGCATTCCCATATGGTTTCGTCCTCGTCACCTGCTATGTACAGATTGTCCTGCGGCAAAGCGAGCAAGCGGGCGAGCAAATCGCAGGCGGCGGTCGCATCCTGATATTCGTCAACAAGCACGTATTCGTACTGATACTGGTAGCGGGCGCGAACCTCGGGCTGATCGACAAGAACCAGGGCGGCAAGCGCAATCATATCATCGCGATCGACGCGATTGGCTTTTTGCAGCTGGTCTTCGTATGCCTGGTAAACTTTTGCCACCAGCTCGTCAATCTCGCCTTTGCTGCGTTCTTTGACGTGCTTTGGCTGCACCAGATTGGCCTTGTACAACGAAATCAAAGAAGCAAGCGTGAATTCGTCGAGATCCTCGGACAGTTCCAGAGTCAGAGGATCCAGATCTTTCTTGTGTTTCGCCAGCAGACGCTGAATGACCTTCTGGCTGCTCTGCTCGACTTTCAACGGCGGTTTGCGCTTGATTGCCGAAACGTTCTCTTTCAAAATCTTGAGCCCGAGATCGTGCCAGGCAAAGAAGTTGATGCGCTGGCTCAACTGCCTGTCCGTGAGCTCTTCAATCATTGTGCGCAGCGATTTGAGAGTTTCTTTCGAATAGCTAATGACAAGCAAATTGTCCGGGTTGATTCCCTGCGAAAGGAGATAGGCGACTCGATAAGCAATGCAAGTGCTCTTGCCGCTGCCCGCACCACCAGTGATGGCGCACGGGCCGGCACCGTGGGCAATGGCTAATCGCTGCACATCGTCGTCAACAGGCGGCTCTGGCGGCGTCACGTTTGACTGTCCGGAAATGAGCCGCCCGAATGAGGATTTCTTTCGCCCGTTTTGCCAGACCTCTTCCACCGCATCGGCGCAGACGACGACATTGCTCAAGAGTTCCGAATTGGTAAATCGCAGCACCTTCCATCCGTCGCTGAGAAGGACCAGATTTCTCTTCGCTTCGCCAGTGTGCCCTCCGCTGCCATCGAGTGTGGATATGACGTCACATTCGATGTCGATTTTGTTGTTCTTTTCTACAAGAGCAAAGTCCAGCATGTAATCGCCAATTACATGCTGCGGCACGACATTCATATTGCGTTCTTGCAAAGTCTTGTAGAGATAATATTCGGCCTTGAGCATCGGCGACAGCCCTTCGCTTTTCACTTGTGCGAAGTGGTGAAGATCTATGGCCGTAGCGTCTAGCAGCCACAAAAGCTTTTCCCAGGTAATGCGCCTGCCGGCATATTCGAGATCGTCGCAATTTGCCCCGCTGCCGACGAATTCCCAGTAATCGACAGGCACAGTGATTAATGTCGCCTTACCGGAAAGGGCGCGCGGATAGAGGGTGTGGTGGTAGAGATACCAGAGCTCTTGCGGTGTTTTAGGCGCGACAAGATTCTGCAAAATGAGCAGGTCGGAGCCCGTCAGCTCGAGCTCAAACTTGGTTGCGACAGGCCTGCCAAAGGATGTTCCGCGCAGAGCCTGCTCCCACAAAAACCCGGCCTGCTTGTACAGTGCCTGCCCTTCGATAACCAGAGGCGCCATTCCCCGCGATTTCAAATTGATGATTGCCGACTCGAGGAAAGGCTCCTGCGGAGCTGAAAAATCAGACGCCAACAGGCCTCTCACCGACCCCGAATAAAGCCCGATATTCTCCACAAACCAATGGAGCGCCTCACGGCAATCCGTGGGCTGCGCCGGCATTTTATTCGGTTGTTCGGACGCCCTGTTTCCCTTAGGCAAAGCAATGACCTCTTTCGGGCTTCCTGTCCGGGCGCCCTCGTCCGCCCTTACAGACATACCAACATCTCATTTGTATGTGCGATTCTACTTGAAAACCTCAAATATTGAAAACTTTTGCCTTGTTTATCTTCTTTCCCGTGTCAGGAAATTGATCTGCGGCCGATAATCAGATTAAATCTAGCGCCCATATTCAGAATGTCCGTGGCTGTTGTGCTAGACAAGTTTTTACAGAACGCGATCTTGACATTTTTCGGGCGGTATAGGGAATAGTACAATGGACCCGAGTTCTCGTATGCAAATATGGAACATCATCGGATGGGCTTAGATTGACAGTTTCCGTTGTCATTAAGCCGCCAACCTCAGAAAGGAGAGGACGTTAAATGAGACAAGCAATTCTTGCTCTGTCAGCACTGCTAATCGCTTCTTTACCAGCGAATGCCCAGGCTTGCGGTGATGAGGGCCGTTATTTCCACCTGAAGCCCCCATCTTATTCGATTCCTTCGGCAAGAAGGCACGCTATTCACCGTATGGCGAAGGCTTTGCGTTGGTACAGAGAGCACCTGGGCAACAAGCCAATCTGCGAACAATCGAACATTCAGGGCATCCAGTGGACGCAGGTCAATCCTCCCACTCGGTAATCGGATAAAGCCAAACGGACGTTAACTCGTCCCACAGCGCTATCCATACCGGTTCTGAGGTCGGCTTGGAATTGGCGGG
>DATNRC010000116.1:0-5787 GCA_036703705.1 Candidatus Obscuribacterales bacterium | reverse complement strand
CCCGCCGCTATTTTTGATCTTTTCATAAGTGACACGACTCCCCCGTCATCCCGAATTGCTACTTCAGATTCTACATCGCAGTATCCACGGTTTCGACAAGAGAACTCTGGTTCCTCTCAGACAGACCAGCATGATTGCTTGGGACGCTTAAGAGATATCACTTGAGCGCCCGGTCAACCGTTTACAGGGGATCGCTTTTTTTCTCGCCGACATTGAACTTTTTTCGCTGTTTTTACGTTTAAGAGAGTAGAGAGGTAACGGAGGTGACGATATGGAAAAAGATATGCATACTGAACCAATTGGCTCAATTTCCGAAGAGCCCAAGTCCATAGAATCGATGTGGGCTGATTTTATGCTTGAGTTCCCGAGCGAAGAAAATTGCTGGGAGGAACTCAGCAGCAGATGCCTCAAAGATGGAATTCTCAGGTGTCTTAACTGTGGGTACACAGAGAAGGGAGGGAAGTACTCTCGTCGATTTGTCCGGTGCCGCGGATGCACGACGAAGATCTGGATTTTCGCGCACACTTTTTTTCACCGCATTCGTAAGGTGCGTGCGTGGTTGTTCGCCATTTGGCTCAGAGAGCGGGGCTACATCGTAAGTGCTGCAGACGCAAAGAGAGCATTGAAAACAGCATATTCATCTGTGTGGAAGATGTTCAAAAAAATCGATGCCGCAATGCAAGGTCAAATGGACGGAGGTGATTTGGTGGCGTCGTCACAGTTTAAGCAGCTTTATTCAAGACGAAGCACGGAAACGCCTGCAAGACAACACCCGCTTGCGGAGGAGGAGGCATTGGAAAGTGAAGAGCGGCAAGAGGGGACGAATGTGGACGAGGACAAGCAAGAATCTTTCACAAAACAAAGCAATGACCTGCCTCTCGACTTGATCAGTCTTCAACCGAAAGGAAGAGAAATTTATGAAAAGTTATCCTCTGAGCCGATCGGCTTTGATGAACTATGCGTGATTACAGGAATCACGACTCCTGAACTTCTAGCAACATTGACGTTTATGGAGCTCGAGCAGGTGATTACACGTGTTCCTGGCAATAGATTCGTGCGCAAGAGCGAGACCGCGGAACACTCCGACAATGGTAAAGCGAAAGTCACTGATCCAATGCAGGACCGGGTAGTAAAGGAAATAGTCTGGTTTCTGAAAAGAGTTTTTAGAGGTATTTGTCGGAAGTACATACAGCCATATCTGGCCGTTTACTGGTGCCACGCAGACAGAAAGCGATGGACTTTGGGAACTGTGTTTGATGCTTGCCTCAATTTTGGTTACGTAAGAAGTTGCGATTTGTCGATGTACGTTTCGCCGGCGGTAGTAAAAGTACTTCCGGGAGGGGAGGCTGCCGTTCAATAGCGGTACAGCGCCATCGTGGCAATCCAGGGTTCATCGCTTGTCCTTCCTGGGGTTTTTCCCGGTCAATTGCAGCGGGCGAATCCTGATAATGAAGTAAGTATTCAACAGAGGTCTTGTTCATGCATGTAAGGCTCACATCATGTGTGGGTGCGCTTTTGATATTGGTGGCAGTCTGCCAAGAGGTACAGGCGCAAAGTCCGGACTCGCCGCCTAAGCGCGACGTAACCACAAGAGTGGCTCAAGCCTCGCTTGAGCACATCATTTCGGCGCCTTCCTCCAGCCGGTCACTCGATCAAGGATTGCGCACACCTTTAGCCACTAGTGGGTCTTCTAGGACTAAAGCACAAAGTGAGGCGGTCAAGGCCTTGGTGCGTGCGAGAGAGCCTTTTTCAACATCCAGTGAAGATTCTGCGCGCGCCGTCAATCCGAAAGTCTCTGCCGGTAAGGTGAAATGGCACAATGACTTCTCGTCCGCTCTCGCTGCGTCGAAGACGTCGGGAAAACCAGTTCTGCTGTTCCAGATGATGGGCAGGCTTGATGATAGATTCTGTTGAACGAACGCCAGATTGGCGAGAACCGTGCTGTTCTCCGATGAGAAAGTGGCAACGATGATCAACGATCAGTATGAGCCAGTCTGGGTGAGTCTGAGACCAGTACCAATTGTGCGCATCGATTTTGGAAATGGGAATGTCGTAACGCGAACATTGCACGGCAATATTGCCACATACGTGTGCGACGCCGACGCCAGAGTGATCGATATTCTGCCAGGCATTTACGAACCGTCTATCTATTGCGATCGTCTAACCCAACTGTGGTGGTTGCATCGCTATGCGCATGAGAATCGTGATCTAACGGCTTTTCTGCGCCAATATCATATGAAGCAGGCGGCACTTCTTGCAAAGCATGAAGAGCCGATGCGCGTGGCTCCAATGCGTGATATGTCCAAGGCGGCTATCGAAATTACCCTTGAAAGAATTCTCGAACCTGCAGGAACTCATCACCTCGGGGAAGTTGCTAAGCCTTTGACGCATCCGAATTTCGATCGCCCTGGGCAGCTTCCAAGATGGAGCAAACTTTTCGAAGACACGAAAGTAAATGAGAGGGCACGCAAGCAAATACATGACCTTCTTGCGGCGCAAGGCCCAGTAAGACCTGACGTAATCACAAAGAAGGTCTATAGAGAAATTCTCCATGCAGATCTCGACGATCCATATTTGGGTCTGGGAGAGACGCTCTTTGCCACTTATCCTTTCCGAGAGGATGTTCCGATTGCACTGAGAGCTAAGTAGAGCGCTTCAAGGCAATCCAGTGAGGATGCCGGGAGAGCAGTGTCAGCGCCTTTTGTAAAAGGGTTCTTCCTGGTTCTCGCTGAAACCATGTCGATGTCCCTGAAGGATGCGGCAGAGGAATGAGATCGACATGATGGTCAAAGATTGTCCTCTCAAATTGCATTCCTATGACCTCGGCCAGAGGTTGACTTCCCAGAAATTGTTCTATTGCTAATCTGCCTACCGGAATGACCAGCTCCGGGTGAAGAATCTCGAATTCTGCCTTCATCCAATTTGAGCAATTGCGAATTTCTTCATCTGTAGGGACACGGTCTCCGCCCTGCTTTGTTTTTCCGGGAAAACAACGACAGACAGCCGACATATATGCCCTTTCTCGGAAAGTGTCTTCGTCAATGCCTGTCTGCTCAAACCATTGAAACATACGCTTGCCGGCTGTCCAAGCAAACGGACGTCCGAGTACCCCTTCTCGTGGGCCAGGCGCTTGCCCAACCAGATATACCTTGCTTACGGACGGACGATGCGTGACAACGGGAGGAACCATATTAGGGCACGCACTGCACTGCTTGAGCATAGCTATGTGCTCTTCTAGCTTTTCTTGCGCATTTCTTTCCATCCGTGCTCGTCGCATCAGTTACCTTCCTCATAGAGATGTATTTCAGCACAATCATGGCTCATTTGGTAATTCATGAGGAGACTAGCCTAACTGTCAAACATTTTTATCGATTGTCGTGGCTTGGCGGCACCGCTAATTTGGACGCTAAAGAGATATCTCTTTAGTGTCCAAATTAGCGGTGCGCTGGATTTAAGATCGGTCCATGTGGCTGGCGATTAACTGAGCCTGGTCTGATATCTATGCTATATGCAAGTCCTTTGGAAGCACTTCTTTGCTTCCTAGCGTCAACACTGGGCCATGGGATTCTTTTGCGCTGAACATCGCCCAGGATATGGAATGTCGGCAATCGGTGACAGAAAGCAATTCATTAACTTTGACCGTGCATTGAAAGATTGCGAGCCCCCAAAACCCCCAATGTGAAAGGGTTTGCAGAACCGATATATCGCACGCCTATCCAAAAAGCATGCCTTGAGCCGTCTTGCATTAATTGTGAGAGCCGGCTTATCATAGTTGGCACTGAAACCGCTTTATATCTTTGCAGAAACTCCCAATATTGAAAGGCACGAGGCCTGGGGGAGGGCAGATGCAAGTCAGGCACGCCGGATTTTTGGATTGGGCGCTAGCCGGAGCGGTGCGTGTATTAGCCGAAAAGTGGACAACATGAAATTCACTGTTCGATCCGCTACGTTGGTAGCACGGGTGGTGCCCGATGCTGCTGGCCGGTATAGCTGGTAATCCAGCGAAGGAGGTAGAAATGAGAACTATCGCTGACGTGGTGAAAAAGGCCGAAATCCTGGAGGAAAAAGGTGATTACCGCAAAGCTGAGCGTCTCTACAAGAAGGCTCTGGTTATGCAGGAGAAAAAGGTAGGATTCGACCATCCGGAGCTGGCAGCATATCTCTACAACCTGGGCATGATTCAATCTGCCCTCGAAAAAAATACGGAAGCAGAGCGCAATTTGAACAGACTACTTAATATTCTGCTCACGTCGCGCAGCGAGACCGACTTTGATGTTCAAGAAATCCTGCTCGTTATAGATGAGATTCGCCAAGATGTGGAAGAAGTTCCAACGAGCGCAGCGGCGACTGCTTGAGTCCGGACGGAATTTCAAGCCGGTCCGTATGCTTCTGAGAACAATGGCATCTCTTCGCTATCAATCGGAAGCTTGCCGAATTGATAGGAATGTGATCCAAGTTCCAGCACATCGCTGGCGAGCTCACCGTAGCCGAGGCCGATGGCGAAATTCTCGTGCACTTCTGGCTGACAGCTCGAACAGCTATTTGTGGCTCTGATTGACGAATTATCTGCCAACTGTGCCCTCTGCGCGGCACCGACAGCTAAGTCAGATGATTGATCGTCAAGAGAAGCAGTGATTGATTGCATAATCTGAGAGCGCGCTCGCGCAATTTCTCGATGTTTGGGGACTTTGGGCTTGGATGAGCGCGCTTTCGAATTTGACGAAATTATTCGGATTGGCGCTGGCTCTTTTTCACATGGGGCAAGAAGTTTCAGATTGAGTGCTTCTACCATGCCGGCAAAGCCTATCGCAGCGAACAGATAACCTTCGGGAATGTTTGCGCCGCATGCTTCGAATAAAGAAATCCAGCCAACAACGAAGAGAAAGCTGAGTGCTACTGTCTCCAGTGTCGGGCGGCGTTGTAGAAGCTCGTGCAGTGGCTGCTTAAAATGTGCCATTGCAAACTGAGCGATTAGCATCGCCAGAACCATGATTCGCCAGTCGTTGGCCATGGCAAGCGCTGCCACAACCGAGTCAATGGAATAAAGATGATCAGCGACAATTTGTTTTGCCGCTTGGCGACATTCGGCATGAGTACCCCAAAAAACATTTATGGGGTCGATCACCGGAGCGGCGACCAAAACCAAATACAAGATATCGCCATTCGAGCAACTAGAGGATAGGGTTGCGATATCGGTAATACATACAGTGCACCGCTTTTGGTGCATGGTTGAAATTTGCCGTCCTCGAATTTCCGCCGCATCTTGTCATCGGTCGTTAATCGAGGGTGGCTATGACATGCACACAAAAGCAGGTAAGGAAGCTGATGAAGTACTCAAAGACGTTGACGCAGGAGGCAGCCGCCGCCAAGGCCGGGATGTCGTTGAGGACAGCCAGGAATTACATCAAGGCGGGTGGACAAATGCGGCAAAAGAAGGAATGGAAATGGCGGCAGACGCACAAGGACTGCTTTGCGGAGGTTTGGTCGCGAATCGAGGAGATGCTGTGCACCGATCCTGGTTTGCAGTCGCAGACACTGATGCAGTGGCTCATCGATCAGGACAGCCAGAAGTACAACTGGAGGCAGCTGCGGACGCTGCAGCGCCGGATACGGAAGTGGAGAGCACTGAAGGGGCCGGACCAGGAGGTGATGTTTCGGCAGCAGCATGTTCCCGGAAAGCAGAGCCAGTCTGATTGGACGCACTGCAATGAGCTGGGCGTGACGATTGGCGGGCAGGCATTTCCACATATGTTGTTTCATTTCATGCTGCCGTACTCGCGCTGGGAA
>DATNRC010000115.1:0-16469 GCA_036703705.1 Candidatus Obscuribacterales bacterium | reverse complement strand
ATTAAGAATGGCTTCTTATTGACATTCGTATTGATACTTAGCGTTATCCTACACAAGGCGCGGCTCAGAGGAGTGGTTCTTAGCCTCAGGGTATTCGCCAATCGCAGAAAGCTGGCTATTTAATCTCGAAGAACTTCCGATGTTGACACGCACAGGAGCCGAATCAGAAAGCTGGCTTTTCGATCTCGAACCACCTCTCGTCCTCAGTCAATATTTGCGGGGGTGCGCGTGTTTGGATTCGCGGAGTCTATAGATGGGCACGACTGCAGCTGAAAATGTTGCCAAACTGGCAGGGTCCGAGCCTCAACGCGGCCCGCTCGATGTGTTGCAGCAGCGGTCGCACGCCTTGAGCTGGCAGGCGGTGGCGCCTGTCTCGGTTTGCTTTGCGGTTGCGGCATGCGTGCTCTTTTATCAATTGGGAGCTCATCCGCTGTTCAATCCCGACGAGGCGCTCTACGCAGAGCCGGCGCGCGAAATGCTCGAGACGCGCGAATACATCACAACACTCCTCAATTACATTGTTCGCCTCACGAAACCACCACTGGTCATCTGGGCGATGATGGCCTCCTACAGCGTCTTCGGTGTCAGCGAATTTGCAGCAAGATTCGTCTGTGCTGCATCGGGCGCCGTTCTAATCGCCATGACGCAGATGTTTTTGACCCGGTATGCAGGCGTAAGAGCAGGCGTCATTGCAGCTGCTTCATTGCTTTGCGCACCGCTTTTCGTCGGCACATCGCGCGAGGCGATAACCGATATCCCGCTCAGCCTTCTGATGGCCGGCAGCATCATGCTGTTCTTCCGCGCTTACGCGGAGCGCTCCAGGGCATCGCTTTACGGCGCCTATATCCTTGTTGCCTTTGCCGTAATGACCAAAGGTCCGGTCGGTCTAGTTTTGCCGCTCGCCGTGCTCTTTTTATTTCATTGCGCAAACGGAAGTCTGCGCTCCGCGCTTTCCGTTCTCAAACCGCGCGTCGGGCTGCTGCTTGTCGCTGCTGTCGCGCTTCCGTGGTATATCGCCGAGATTATCATTACGCGTGGGGCATATTTCCACGAATTCATCGTGCGCGAAAACTTTCAGCGTTTTACCTCTGTGGTTGATTCACACAAGGGTGCCTGGTGGTACCACATCGCCGCCATGATGGGCGGGTTCTTCCCTTTCTGCGTATTCTTGCCTCAGGCAATAGTGGCGACTGTCAAGTCCTCAGTGCCAGAGTGCGCATCAGAGCAGACCAGGCGGTCATGGCCCCATGCAGCATTGGAAGCGGTTCGCCGGGCGCAAAGTCATATCGCTGGTTTAGACATACGCGATAAGTTGAATCTCTATTCTCTGGTATGGGCAGCGACAATTCTCATATTTTTCAGCGCCAGCACGTCGAAATTGCTTCCCTACACTCTTCCCGCCTTTCCGGCAATCGCCATTCTCGTCGGTATATACATCGATAGGTGCCTTGCCGAGGGACGTCGATTGAGCTTGCTCATACCTTGCTCGGTGGTTGCCATTATATATGGTGCGGCGCTCATGGCGGCACCGTTTATTGTCGCGAAACTAAGAGGCGCGCCTGAAGGCGCGTTGGACTTGGCACGACAAGATGCGACGGCTGCTCTCATCGGGGGGCTTGCTGCTGTTGTCGCCTTCCTCGTGCGCCGCCAGCTTGTCGCGATCTCGTTATTTGCCATGACTAATATTTTGATCGTCGTTCTTGCCTTGCACAATGTTGTGCCACTGATTTCGCAAAAGTGGGAAGGTGCCATTCCCATCTATTCTGCCTATGCGGCGACGTCTTCAGATCCGATATTCATTTTCGGCGTGCGGAAGCCTTCGGTTCCTTTCTACGCGCGACGCCAGGTGTTTCAAGCATGGACGTGGCCTGTATTGATGATGGAGCTAAACCGCAGACCGCGAGCATATGTCATAACGAGGGCGCGCAACAAAGATCAAATATCAATGCTGCCGGGCTGCAAAGTTTTGCATGAAATGGGTGATTCGATTTTGGTGCTGTGGATCAATCCATCGAAGGTCGGCGCGGTAAAGGATATCGATCCGCAATTGCTGCGCATTCAACTGTAAGCCAAAACTGCGAATTCAGCGCGAGCCAAAGCTGCGAATTCAGCTATAAGCGAAAGCTGCGAATTCAGCTGTAAGCAAAGGCGATGGATGCTTCTTGAGCGCTCCACATTGGAAACGGCGCTCGATTTGTTTGGCGTCAGCATTGGCAGGGCAAGAGGAATTTAAGAATCTTCTTGGAATCAGAAACAAGCACACTCCGATGTCCGACGAAGTTGTCAGTTTTGTGAAGCGCAATGCCAGACGTTTGTTTGAGCTTTGGTTTTACGGCGAGATTCTAAGCAAGGATCTTCAATTCCAGTGGCAACGCGATGATGCATATGACTATTATGACGAGGAAGAAGATGAGTCATACAAAGAGATACTCGCCAAGCTGAGCGATACCTATGGCATCGAGATCCTGGTGGAGGGGCTTGGCGAACAAGTGCTTCATGACCCCCTCGAAAGCCATCTGCGCCTGGGAGCCGCAGCTGTTTTGAGTTGCGAGCTCGGCATTTATTCTCCATCAATTATAAGAAAGAGCCATCTGGAGAAAGTCACGCTCTGTGGTGGCATCAGGGGGGAGAATGCTGGCTGCGCCGGGCAAGCACATCCTCATGCAGGCGAAATAGTCATTGAAGTTGCGC
Organism: Candidatus Obscuribacterales bacterium; assembly: GCA_036703705.1. Taxonomy (GTDB): domain Bacteria; phylum Cyanobacteriota; class Vampirovibrionia; order Obscuribacterales; family Obscuribacteraceae; genus DATNRC01. The sequence continues at coordinate 13,778 of DATNRC010000115.1, read as the reverse complement.
CGTTAAGAGGAGATTGGCGCAAGCGACGGATGTGCATTCATCATGAGATCTTTCACCTCGTCGACTACTTTGACGATGTTCTTCAATACATAGATCCGTGGTGGGAATCTCTTAACGAGAAAGGGTTTGCATATTCAAAGCAAAATTTGAATCGGGGCGGATCGAATCGCCCGGGATTCGTTTCTGCGTATGCCATGAGTGCCGTTCAGGAGGATAAGGCGGAAGTTTTCTGTCACATGATCATCGAGTACAAGAAGTTGGAGCAGCTCAGCCAAAGCGATGTGTTTCTTCGCCGAAAGATAGATCGCATGAAGAATTTGTTGCGAACGTTCAGCCCGGAATTCGATCAGGGATTCTGGGAAGAGAGACTAAAGGCAAAGCCGGTTTCCCCGCATGCTTGCGGCTTATAATGGACTGCTGCGTTCGTGGCTGCTCTCCACATTGAAAGTCAGCTGGCAAGACGCTAAGTTTCCCATTTGCTTTTCTCGTGCGTCCGAGAGATCAAACCACTTGTCCGGCGCTGAAGCCCGAAGCCCAGGCCCATTGGAAGTTGTAGCCCCCGAGCCAGCCGGTTACATCGACCACCTCGCCAACAAAGTAAAGTCCCGGCACTTTGCGTGTTTCCATTGTTTTTGATGAGAGCTCGGCGGTGTCGACACCGCCCCTGGTGACTTCGGCTTTTTTATATCCGACTGTTCCGCTGGGATAGATTTCCCACGCGCTGAGCGCATCTGAGAGCTGTGACATCCTCTTTTCTGAAAGCTCCGAAAGATTGCCTCTGATTTGATTCATTTCACAAAAGCGCTCAGCGAAGCGCTTCGGTAAAATCTCGGCCAGTAATTTCTTTATCTCAGCTTTCGCGCCGCGCTCTTTCTTTTCTTCCAGAAACCGGCGAGGGTCGAGCTCGGGCAGCAGGTTGATGGTAATGTAATCTCCCGGATTCCAGTAGAGCGAAGCTTGCAAGCTCGCGGGGCCGCTGAGACCCGTGTGCGTGAATAAAATATTCTCGCGAAACGAAACCTTATTGCATGTGACAATCGAATCAACCGACACCCCGGTTATTTCAGCAAATCTTTTCAGGTCGTTTGCCGTGAAATTGAAGCCGTCGAGGGCGGGAGCAGTGGGCACAATGGATAAGCCGAACTGCCTGGCTACGTCATAACCAAATCCGGTGGCACCAACTTGCGGTATGGACAGGCCACCAGTGGCGATGACGAGCGATTCACAACAGAAAGCACCGGCTGTCGTTTGCACGCGAAACCGACCGCTGTCGTCCTTCTCAATGCGCCCCACCCGCATATCCAGGAAAAATTCCGCCTTCGCTTTCTCGCATTCGGACACGAGCATGCGCACAATCTCACCGGCAGAGCCATCGCAAAACAGCTGTCCGAGCTTTTTTTCATGGTACGAGATGCGGTGCGCGCGCACCATCTTTATGAAGTCTTCAGGGGTATAACGTGCCAGCGCTGATTTGCAGAAATGAGGATTTTTCGAGACGAACGCACCCGGCTGAGTGTTTATGTTGGTGAAATTGCATCGTCCACCGCCGGAAATAAGAATCTTGCGGCCGATCTTGGTTGTGTGATCGATAAGAGCGACGCGCCGACCACGCGCGCCGGCATGCATGGCGCACATCATTCCGGCACCACCGGCGCCTATGATGACAACGTCATACGTCAGCATGCGACATCGCTCAGTTCATAACCTCCCGAACAGAAGAGTATAATCCCATAATGCTTCTTCCATCGCCCCCCGACATTCTCGGAAAGCCTGTGCGGTATGCGATGCTTCGGCTTGCCATTTTTCGGCTCGCTATTGTGTGGCCCGCGGACCTTCCAATGGCGACTCGGCACATGCTCATGATTTTTCGGTTCGCGAGGCGGTTCCCGATTCTGCCGCTCGCGATTTTGGGGCTCGGATATAGTCCGCTTGCGACTCTTGGACCCGGGATTTCTCCGCTCGCGAGTCTGCTGGCTCGGCTTGCGATGGCGGCGAATTCTGGGCTCGCGAGTCTGCTGCCCCCGCTTGCGAGTCTGTCCCCTCGGCTGGCGATGGCGGTGCTCGCCTTGCTTGCGTGCTGCGACGCCTCACCGGCGCGCGATCTGCATGGTGCGCCACGGCTTCGCTCGTCGCCGGGCGCCGACATGATTTTGCGTCATGGAGCGATTTATACGATGGATGGCGCGCGTTCCTGGGCGGAATCAGTGGCGATTTCAGGAGGAAAGATTGTCGCTGTTGGACCTGACTCTGATATTCTCAAGTGGCGGGGAAGGTCTACAAAGGTGCTTGACCTTGGCGGCAAGATGGTTTTGCCTGGATTTCACGATTCGCATGTGCATTTGGCAGAGGGCGGGGTAGAGCTCGGACAATGCAGCCTCGATAAAGCAACCGACAAAGAGGAAATCCTCCGGCTCGTCGCCGAATATGCCGCCAAGAACCCGAAAAAGGAATGGATACTGGGAGGAGGGTGGTCGCTTACGGCCTTTCCCCAAGCGAATCCACTGAAAGATGATCTCGATAAGATCGTGCCGGATCGTCCGGTCTTCCTTTACTCACAGGACGGACATTCCGCCTGGGCGAATTCGCCTGCCCTCAAACTCATGGGAATTGACGAGCGAACCAAGGATCCTCCGCGCGGCAGAATCGAGAGATATGCGGATTCTAAGAAACCATCGGGAACGTTGCGTGAATTTGCTGTTGATCTCGTGCAGAAGAAAGTCCCGCAGCCGAGCCGGCAGGAATACCTCGATGGCGTCCGCCGAGCGATGCGGCTTGCAAATTCCTACGGCATCACGACCGTTCATGAGGCGAATACGACCGAAGATATGCTTGAGTCCTACCGTGAGCTGGACCGGAGCGGAGAGGTAACTCTTAACGTTGTTGCCGCTTTGAAGACGGATCCCTCGCGTGGTGCCGAGCAGGTGAAGGAACTCATGGCTCTGAGAAACAGATATTCCGGAGGGCACATTCGCGCGACTGCCGCAAAGATATTCTCCGACGGCGTAATTGAGGCGCATACGGCTGCTCTTCTCGAGCCTTATACCGACAAGCCCGGCGAAAAGGGGATTCTCAATCTGGAACCGAACAATTTTTCGGCTCTTGTTGCTGAGCTGGACCGCTGTAAGTTTCAAGTCCATATCCATGCCATCGGCGACCGAGGCGTGAGGGCCGGGCTCAATGCTCTCGAGTTCGCTCAAAAGCAAAACGGGCTCAGAGATTCCAGGCATCAGATGGCGCACCTGGAGCTCATTCATCCTTCCGATTTGCCAAGGTTCGCCAAACTTGGTGTGGTCGCCAATTATGAGCCGTTCTGGGCTTATCGAGACAGCTATATCAAGGATTTGACGGAGCCGCTCATTGGACCCGAGCGCTCTTCACGCTTGTATCAAATCCATTCGATGTTGAAAACGGGGGCAGTGGTATCCGCCGGAAGCGACTGGACGGTGAGCACGCTAAATCCACTTGAGGCGATTCAAGTGGCCGTGACTCGATGCGGATTGAACGAAACATCTGGTGAGCCGCTCATAAGGGAGGAACAGGTCGATTTAGCGCAAATACTTGCTGCCTACACAATCAACGGCGCATATGTCAATGGTCAGGATAAACGGACGGGATCGATTGAAGTCGGCAAAGCTGCCGATCTCATCGTTGTCGATCGAAATCTTTTTTCCATTGCGCCCAGAGAGATTCATAAGGCGCGGGTGCTCTTCACACTCTTCAACGGCCGCGAAGTTTTTCGCGATCGAGCTTTTCCCCTCAGCATTGCCGCGCGCGATTGATTGAAGGATTCCCCTCAGCATCCCGCGTGCTCAGCATTGCGCCCGCGATTGAAGGATTTGCCCCAGCATTGCCCGGCCATATCGTCGCTGGCATTCCATCCAGCCGCAGAGAATTTGTTTCCTTGCCAACACTTCTTTTGTTGTAGACTGGCGAACGAATTTCACCGGTGCACTGTCAATTGGAACGAGGGCAAATGGGCGATAAAGCTAAAGAGGGTCTTTCCGGCATCGTGGGCTTGAAAGTAGTCCGAGCTACGAGCAGTTTGCAGACGATGGCGATCGAGCTTTCAGAGGGGCGATCATTGTTGATTGAAGCGGCGGGCGATGCGACATCGCCGCTTGTTCAGGTCAGCACTCCCAGAGTGGAATTGCTCCCGACTGAACAGGATGCAGTATGTGCCGTTGATTGGGGCTGGATCTATGGTTCTGCGATCGAGGATGCAACGGTGAGCTCAGGTGTGGTGAAACTTCAACTCAAGCCGGCAGGGCCGCTCTCTGTGTCCGTACATGTCTGGCAAGGCAAGCCTTTTCTTGCCTTCCAGCCTTTCAGACCTGCTGCCGCCCGAGTATAGAGCTGGGTCCACAAACTCAATTTCCCTCACTTAGATGCTCGCGAAGGAAGGGTACGTTTGTCATCACCTGCAATCGGCAAACGGGGTCAGTCGGTACGTAAAAACCGGCTGTTTATGCCCGCTGTTCTTGCTTGAGCATGGGACTCTTACGCGTATTAGGGGAATTTCACCAATCGACCGAGATGCCGAAAAGGACTACTATGCAGGCACTTGAAAAACACACCTGAGTGAAGCAAGGTGAATGGCGGAGATTCAAATCATGAACCCGAACCCGATTCTCAACTACAGCGACCGTTCCAATAAAAGTTCATCGCCATCCAAAAATCAATCGTCCCGCACCGATCATGCGGAAAGGTCAGAGAAAGTCGCTGACACCCATGGTATGGATGCATCTCCAAAATGCAAAAACGGCGTCTGCATGGTCACCTGGAAGCCTCAAAAGCCGCACGCTGCTTAGTCAACGGCCAATTGGGCTTACTTCATCGCCAGGACATGTGAATCCAGAGCCGTTCCACACAAAAACAGAACCGCAAATCAACAGGGTGATGCAAGGCGTCGCCCTTATAGTTGTTAGGCGTGCACTAGCACTTTTTTCTTTTTCGGCTGGCTAGCCGTCTCATTTTCTTGAGCTCTGGCTTTTAACTTCTTTTCCAGCTGTTCGATTGAAAATGGGTAGGGACACCAACCGGCGCCTCCTGCTGGACATGTGCTGAGAGCGGCTTTGGCCAATTTTGAACGAGTCTTCTTCTTTGTGCCAGTTGCAGCCGATTTCGTCGAGCTTTTCATACCGTCACCTCATAAGCCTATAAATGTTCTACCACCAAAATGCAGATTTGGCCCGGTAATCTAATCAGTATCTTTGAGATGGATTGCACACGAACATATGCAAATCAAGTGACAACAAGGATTTACAGAGATCGCATGACGCTGAAATTTTATCTGCGCGATATAACCGAAATTTCACTCGCTGTCAAGATGCGCATCGCATAGTATTATGCCGATGCCTCGTAAGGAAAAAATATGCACAATGATTCGGACACCAATGCTGCCGTAGGGTCGGGAGCCCAGTCGCAAGGCGCAGCTCAGCTGTGTGAGCAGAGGGCTCACCCGGATGGCCGCGTTGAGCTGGTCGATGAATCGTGCGTGTCCTCAAGCGCTCTCTACAATCACGATCTGGCTCCTATTCCCGTTGCCCGCCGGAGCTGGTCGACTTACAACTATGCTGCGCTCTGGGTCAGTATGTCTGCGTGTATTCCGACGTACATGCTTTCATCGAGCTTGATTGCCGAGGGAATGAATTGGTGGCAGGCAATCCTTACCGTCATGCTCGGCAACATCATTGTGCTTGCGCCCATTCTGCTAAATTCGCATCCTGGTACCAAATACGGTATTCCATTTCCAGTATTTGCCCGTGCGGCGTATGGCACGATCGGCTCCAATATGCCCGCCATCATGCGAGCCATTGTGGCTTGCGGTTGGTTCGGCATTCAGTCATGGATCGGCGGGCAGGCACTGAACACATTCTTCGGCTCCGTCATACCCAACTGGGACACGCTGCTCGGCGGACCGATAGGCGGGCATGCACCCACTGAATGGTTCTCCTTCCTTGTCTTTTGGGCTGTCAACATCTACATCATTTATCGCGGCATGGACCTCGTTAAAAAGGTCGAAGGTCTGGCCGCTCCCTTTGTCATGGTCATGACTCTCCTTTTGCTCGTCTGGGCCGTGACCACGGCGAAGGGCTTCGGCGCCATGCTCGATGGCGGCGGCAAATTCCCGACGCTGTCGGCGTTTCTGCCCGTCTTCATACCTTCGCTTACGGCCATGATTGGATTCTGGGCCACTCTTTCGCTCAACATGCCTGATTTCACGCGCTTCGGCAAGAGCCAGAAGGAGCAGGCAATCGGTCAGGTGGTGGCGCTGCCGACGGCGATGACGGTTTTTGCTGCGATGGGCGTCATCATTACCTCATGCGCGATCGTCATCTATCCCCAGACCTCAGCCAACGATCTCTGGGATCCCGTGAAGTTAATCAAACACTTCCAGTCGCCCTGGATTGTTGCCATTGCAATGTTTACTGTTTCTGTCGCTACTTTGGCTGTGAACATCGCCGCCAATGTCGTCTCGCCCGCCAACGATTTCGCCAACGCCTTCCCGAGGTGGATTACATTCCGAACGGGAGGACTCATCACCGGCATCATCGGCATTTTGATGCAACCATGGCGACTTCTGGCAGACCCGTCTGGATACATATATAGTTGGCTTTTGGGTTATTCCGGCGGGCTGGGATCGATTGCCGGCGTTTTGATTGCCGATTATTGGATAATTCGCCGGCAGCAGCTTAAGCTTGCCGATCTGTATCTTGCCAAGGGTGAGTATACATACTCCAGCGGGTGGAACTGGCGGGCAGTGGCCGCCACGAGCGTGGGCTGCCTCTTTGCCTGGATAGGCATTGTCGTGCCTCCACTCAAGCCCCTCTATGACTACGGATGGTTCGTCGGCTTTGCCATGGCGGCAGTTACCTATCTCACGCTCATGAAAAACCATCGCCTGCGCTAAGGCCCTTTGGACGCCCCGCCCGTGTCGGTCAGCCTAGCCCTTGCATTTTGAACATATAAGTTTATTCTCCCTCGGGAGACAAAAACGCACGAAAGGTTCGTCAGCTCACGCTTTGAGACCGATGTCCCGGCTGCCTGACTGAGTTGTGATTTGAACTTATATGTTCAAATCGCATAGAGCCAAATTGCATGGCAGGCAAATTGCCGCCCATGCTTTCTCCTGACTGAACACGCATATCGCTAACCATACAGTCACGAAAGTGTCGATAAGCCGGACGCCCGAGCTGCGGCGTTCGCTAATTTAGTGTTGTGAGTCACCGGCAACGTGGGAGGTGGGGCAAAAGGCCCCAGGCTGTCGCATGAAAAAACAACTGGAAGACAGAAAGAATTGGCTTGGCTATTCATTTCTCAATGTCGTCAACGAACTGACTCTGCGCTTTCACTTTCGCTCGATTGAGATTTTGGGCAAGGAGCGGATTCCGGACAGTCCATTTGTGCTCGTTTCCAATCACATATCCAGGTTCGACGGCTTGCTCGTGCAACACGCTCTTGCCAGAAAAACGAACTATCTTGTCACGCCCCATGAGCTCAAAGGTGTGCAAGGTGCGGTGCTGCCATGGGTTGGCGCATTTCCGGCCAATCCAAGATACGACCTGGTTGGCTATGCGCTGAAGCAGTTTGAAAAGGGCGAAGGCTTGGTCGTTTTTCCGGAAGGCAACATCTTTCTTGACGGCGTAACCCATCCCTTCAAGCCAGGCGCCGCCAGAATTGCGCTTGTGGCGCGGACACAAGGGGTGCCGATAACCGTTTTGCCGGCAGCACTGCGCTATGACGATACCCCGCAGCGAACAGCTCGCATGATCGTCGGTGATCCGGTGTCGATAGATGACTATCTGGATCAGTTTGCCGCCGATCCTCAGACGGCGATGAAATCAATGTCGGTGAGCCTCCATCGCGAGGTTTGTCACTTGAGGGCCCAATTGGGTGTGGCACGCGATCGCGAGCAAGTGATGATTGGCAATCCTGTGCGGACGTGGATGCCGCGGCAAATTACGGTCAACAATCCTGCCATTGTTGCTGAAAGGGCGGTTTCTCTGCCGGCTATTGGCATGCCGCAACCTGAATTCAACGCTATGGATACACTGGCGTTTGGAAGCTAGGGACTTTCGTCTTTGAGCGCTTGGGACGGGCCCCGCTGTGCCTGCGCATGCGGAATCGCAGGCAGCGGGAGCCCGAGCCGCTCATGAAAATAATCCTTTCCAGCCCTCAAAACGGTAAGATTAAGGCCGAACTTACCATGGCTGAGGAAGGAACGTCATGCCAAAAATTGACGCATTTGGTTGTACTCGGGATGCAAGAAAGAAATTTGCGGTTGCGCTTGCGATCGTCGCCTGCGCATCCGGTTCAGCATTCGCACAGGATGCGGAAGCGCCTTTCGACAAGTACATGAAACAGGGACAGAACTATTACGACGGCGGCAATTTCGTACAGGCAGAAAAGACCTGGCGCAAGGCGCTCAGCGAATCACAAAAGGCGCAGGACAATGCCAAGACGTTGAATGCCATGGTGTCCGTTGGCAAGAGCCTCATCAAGGAAAACAAATTTCCCCAGGCTCAGGACATGCTCAAACAAGCTGCTGATTTGGCCAAGGAGCAAAATCTGGACAGCTCGGCGCTGAACGCTGCAAATGGAGAGCTGAATGAAGTTTACAGACCCATCGATTGGTCGAAGATGCGTCAGGATGTGAACAAGTTCTTGACCGACGTCGGCACGCAAATAGCCTATGCCACAAGGAATCTGGGTGATGCGACCACGCACATATTTGCCAATCTCGCCAGTCGCTATCAGAAGGGCATGGATGATTTGTACAAAGAATACGGTCCCAAAGACAAGCCGGCTGATGCGGCAAACGGCGGGACGGCCAGCCAAAGCAAGGAAAATCCCGTTAAAGCAATCAAGCTGGACAAGAAAATCTCATTCGATGTTATTCGCGAATCGGACAGCAAATATCGCGTCGCCAATATTAACGGCATATACGCCAACGTCGGATTGTGGGTCAAGCTGTCGGATATGCTCATTGGTCTTGATGATCAAAACAAGCCTTATGCCGAGGTTCGCGCAGGCAAGTTTGGCATCTCCAAGAGCCAGCGTGTGGACATGCCCCTGGATGCATACAATCAATTGAAGGAAGGCGTAAACCAGCTTGATCCCTTTGCGCTTCCCGCGGCTGCAGCAACTACCGCTACGACCCCTTCGCCTGATGTAACAGCAACCGGCGGCGCCGGCTCTGCGCATTCGCCGGCAGCAAACGGCGCCAGTGCGGGCAACTCGGCTCCGCCGGCGGATGTCTCCGGCTCTACCGGCGACGGAGCGACAGGAGCAAGCACGGCAACATCGCCGGTTACGACAAACGGAGCACCGTCAGTTTCTGCAAACGGAACGGCGTCAGTTTCAACAGGTGATGTGGCGCCGACTGACACTACAGGTAGCGCGGGCAACGCCGGAGCCGGCTCGGCGGCAACCACGACTCCTGAGACACAACCTGAGGGTGCTGTCAAATAGACAGGTGCAAAGTTTGGATCAAGCTTCTCGATTCTCACAACAATTGATTTGTCTTACTGGTGATTTGTCCTACAAGAACTCTCGACGCGAGGAAATTGTGATGAAAAAACTTTTGCTGACCGCAGCCGCGTTCCTTCTTGCTACCACAACAAGCGCTTATGCCGACGGCGATAACAAAGTGATGAAGGGAGCAAAAATCAAACGCGAAGAAGCGAAAGCGATCGCACTGAAGGAAGTCCCGGGAGACGTTATCGATCAGGATATTGAAAAGCGCAAATCAGGCTTATTTTGGTACGTCACAATCAAGCCGAGCGATGGCAAAAATCTGAAGAAGCTCGTCAAAGTGGATGCCAATTCCGGAAAAGTCGTTGAAGTCAAAGTTGACGACGATGACGATGACGATAAAAAGCGGGACTGACGACGCTCATCGAGCTCCGTGAGTCCGCAATTCATCCTTGCTGATGAACGCTGAAGGCGACAAATTGAACCGCCGGGCCAATTTGATGATCTGCCGCAGCGAGAGATCGCGCTTGCCGGAAAGAAATTCCGAGGCAAACGCCTTTCGCTTCGCTTTTGCTGGCGGCTTGATCAGTTGTGTGTCGATGTTCCTGTCGGTGAAAGCATTCGGACCCATGCTTCTTGGTTGGGTATTTTTCGTAGGTGCTTTTGCCACCCTTCCTTTCGTCTTTCTATTTGCTTATGTTCCGGAGCTGTTTGCCGCCAACATTCGTGGCACCGCATTTGGTTTCAGCGTGCAGGTAGGACGAATCTTCGCTGCTCTTGCTGCACTTGCGGGCGGGCAGATCATCGCCTTGTTTTCCGGCTCGTATGCAATGGCCGGATCAACAGTAGCTTGCCTCTATATCCTGGGCATCATTTGCACGCTCTTCATGCCGAAAACTTCCGGCGAAGTCGAGCTCGGACTCAAAATTCCTTTGCTTGGCGGGGAGTCTGCGGCGCAGCCACAATTTGCGCGCGACTCCATTCTCACCACAGCCGGTCGGAGAATCTGAGAAGATTAGGACATTCGCGAGAATTCATAACGCATTTGCTGCGGCGCAGAACAATGCGGGACGGGCTGCTGTGGAAGTGGCAGCAAACCGGTTGCCCATCCATATAAAAGGTTGAAGTGGATGCCCGTAGCTGACACGTTAACAAGACGTGGAATTAATATGAATTGCAAAAGTCAAGCGTGTTTTTTTTTTTTTTCGCTATAGTATCTTCATCGATAGCAAGGTGCGAAGGTCGGGAGGAGCCTGGGGTTTCCCGCACTCAATCCGCGTGGGGAATGCACTGCCTGTGGTGGCGGTACTGGCTGAGCATGCGTTGAGCTGAGTGGATGGGGCGAAGTTGCGAATTGGTGCAAGGTGAGTTTCAGCCGGTCATGATGAAGAGATAGTGCTAGAAATGGTGAAAACAATCACGCTTATCCGCGGCATATTTGCCGCGTTATTGTTGACTGTGTCGTTTGCGACGGTATCGTATGCGGTGGCGGAGCTGCTGGTCAACATGGCGCGTCTGGGCAAGACACAAGAGGTGAAAGAAGGACTTGCCGAAGTTGCCAATCAACCATTTCACGGCTCGAATGAGACCAAAATAGAGTGCGCGAAGGAAGGGCTCGCGAGCATGCTGAACTTTCCGGAGAAGGCATTCAAATGCGGACCTTATGCTGTCAACAGCTTGCTCTATGCACGTAAAGCGCCATTCCCTGGTCCAGGAGTAAGGCGATCATGGTACGGAGAACGGCACAAGGCGCGTCAGGCGCAAAATAGTTTGAAAAGCGCAGTGCAGTGAGCGCCAGTCTTACGCAAATGCGAGATTCGGAAGTCATACTTTTGTGATTCTATGCTTACACCCATCCAGACATTGGTTGGCCAGTGAATAGAGTGATTCAGCTCTTCTAGCCGTTCAGCGCGTTTGGTCAAGATTTGAAACTGATGCCAGTCCGCACCGCGCATGGTATCGAATACCTGCAGGATATACTCTAGAGGAACGTCTTTATGAAACAGATCGCTCATCGAGTTGACAAAAATTCTCTTGGGTTTTTTCCATGTGAGAGGAAGTTGCAATCGCTCTGGACGCAACATTAGATCAAAGCCCTGCTCATAAGGATGCCCCGGGACTCCTCTGAATCTCTCGGCGAACGTTTCCGCATAGCAGTTCGCACAACCTGGGCTTATCTTTGTGCAGCCTGTGATTGGATTCCAGCTCGCATCTGTCCATTCTATTGTTGACTTTGAACTCATCTCGGCACCGCTGGAAATGTCACTTTGGAGTCCTGAGTTAGCCTTCCCGATTTTCCAACCTCAGCATCTATCTTACCCTCTTGTAACAGCTTTGCACACGCATCGTGGTAATTTTTGGTGAGTCATTGTGACTTGCATCAAGGCGAAACGACTCAAAGTTTCACCATCCGTTTTCACAGTCGGTGCAGTTCCAGCATTTTCAGAAGCCTCTCGTCGGTCGGATGGTGTGTCGGAAAATTGAGCCAGTCGTTGCACAGCATTGAAATCCCTTCCGGACCCTTCAATGCACCGGGTTGCCACTGTGTGAAGTGGCGACGAGCAGTTCACCTGTGCCCCAAAGTTTGAGCAAGTGATTGAGAATATTCTCTACCCGTATATAGCCTTTGATCACTTTCGATCCGTTCGTGTCGACCACCGGCAGCTTCTTTAGCCCGTGCTCGCGCATCGTGGACATGGCGAGGCTCGGATTGTCGTCGATGGTAATTGTAATCGGATCCGGCACCATGATATCGCGGACGGTGATCTCTTTTGACGAATCCATCACCGCAAGCTCGATCGCATGCAACAGATCGGATCTCGAAAGAATGCCAAGCAGCCGATTTTCTGAGTCAGCCACGCAGCAGAAGTCGAGTCTGTGTTTATTTATGACGTCGATCGCTGTCTCCAACAAATCGTCTGGTCTGAGAGGCTCGGCAGGAAGCGGCTCAACAAGAGCATCGAGGGGAATCGCTTCCAGAAGCTCGTACGCCTCGGGCAGGCTCTTCCATATGTTGGTGCGGCGCTTCATGGCGTCTGCCACTGCGTCCTTGAGCGGCGTGAGCGCGGACGAGATTTGCGAGAAGACGTTGCGGCCCAGGACGACAACTTCGAGATTCGTGCGAGCGCGCACGCTTGCATTGCGCGCCCGGCTGTCGAGAAGCGCCCCCTCACCGAAGAAGTCGCCAGGTCCGAGAACAGCGAGCACCTCCCCTGGTGCGTCGTTGACGGCGCCCTTCACGACTTCCACCTGTCCCGCCTGGATGACGTAAAATTCGGTGGCAGGATCTCCCTCATGAAAGACGAAGTCGCCGGACTCATAATAGGCGCGCCCCACTCGTCTTGAGCGGTCGGCTTTCATATGGGCGAGCGTGCGCGGGAATATTAAATCACACGCCCATTCCAAACCAACCTTCGCTTGTTGCGCAAAAGACGGCAGTTTCATCAAATAAACGCCCCGCCACAAAAACCAGGCGATGAATCCCGATATGCGAAAACCCATCACTTCCGCCACTGCGCTGTGCCCGCCAATGGAGCATAAAGAGCCCATTTGCTTGTAGGAAAATGGCTTTGTCGGTTGTCCGTTGATTCGCGCAGCGATGTTTTTCGCCACTTGTGTTCCTTCTCGCTCGGCAAACTGGCCGATGGGCGGACAGAGCGAGCCGTCGATGGCATTGGTGATTGCGGCGCAGTCTCCAATTGCCCAGGTATTGGGGTATCCGGGCAGACTCATGTCTGCCTCGGTAATCAGGCGCCCGTTTTTCTTCGGCACATCAAGACGCTGAATGACAGGAAGTACGGTAGTGCCGATGGTGCACACAATAGTGCCGCCCGTTAAGTAGGTGCCGTCGGTGAGCGTGATTCCTTCAGGAGTTGCAGCCGCGGCGACGGAATTGAGCAAAATGCGGACGCCGTTTCGCTCCATCTCTTTCTTGGCGAATTCGCGCAGCGACGGGCTCACCTCAGGAAGAATGCTATCGCGCGAGTGCACGATGGTCACTGAGATGTCCGATTGCTTGATGGTTTGGAAAAACTTCCTGCTCTTGCGCACCAGGTCGTTGATTTCGCCGGCGACCTCAACTCCGCTGAATCCGCCGCCGACAACAATGAATGAAAGATACCAGCGTTTGCACGCCTCGTCTTCGCAAACTTCGGCGCGTTCCATCTGCTCCATGACATGAGCCTGAAGAGCAAGGGCGTCTCCAACCGTTTTCAGCGCAAAGGCATGATCGTCCATGCCGGGCACCAGCCCAAGATTGGCTGTATTGCCGCATGATATGACGAGATTGTCATAGGACATTTTGC
>DATNRC010000114.1:0-5221 GCA_036703705.1 Candidatus Obscuribacterales bacterium | reverse complement strand
CTTCGCTGGTTACACAGACATAGCTAGAGGTTCGGCGATGCTGTTTGGCTATAAAGTGCCAATCAACTTCAATCTGCCCTATCTCGCCGCCAACGTCTCCGACTTCTGGCACCGCTGGCATATCAGCCTGTCCACATGGCTGCGCGACTATCTGTTTATACCTCTGGGCGGATCGCGCGGAAGCAAGTGGTTCACCTATCGCAATCTGTTCATCACCATGGCTCTTGGCGGGCTGTGGCACGGCGCCGCTTTCCACTTCCTCGCCTGGGGCGCGTATCAAGGAATTCTCTTGATCCTGCACCGTGAATACTCGAGCGTATTGGAGAAGCTCGGCATCGCATCGAAGCTGTTGTCATCCAAGGTCTATCACGTAATCTCGGTAATCGTTACTTTCCATATCGTCTGCATCGGCTGGGTTCTCTTCCGCGCAGAAGACATGAAGATTGCCGGTCAAATAATCAGCAAGCTGATGGAAGCTCCCGCAGCTCTCCTCAACTTCAGCGCCAGCCAGCTTGCCGTGCTGCAGATAAGAGATCCCATCATCTTCCCGGCCCTTCTGCTTATCCTGCCGGCGCTGATGGTTTCTCATGTCGTAGTCAACTGGCTCAACAATAAGCGTTTCTATCAGAGCCCACCCTGGGCAGTGCAAGTCGGTGTCATGGTGGCCCTCATGTGTCTTCTCACAATCTTCACTCCTGACAGCTCACCAAGGTTCATCTACTTCCAGTTCTAATGGCGACCGAAAAGCCTTTAGGTGACTGTGCGCCGAAAGTTTCGGCCGGTATCTCCTCTGGAACACATTTTCCATGAATGGCATCGCTCCTACAAATGGCACAGCTTATGGGAAACCGAAAGGCCTTTCCGGATTGCTCAGATCGAAAGTCTTTTACGCCTTCATTTTCTTCGCATGCATAAGCGGACTGTGGGCGCAGAGCAAATTCGGAACTATCGCCCCTTCGGATTTCCCCTTCCATACGTGGACGGGCTGGGCAGTCGAGGACTATCTGAGCGACAAGCAGGGGCGCCCCAATCTGGTGTTTCTCGGCTCTTCGCTGGTGCTGGTTCCGGTGGCAGGCGTGGATGCGGATTATTTGCAACGCCCCATCGACGGCTCGCACCATCACCGCAGTCAGTACTTTGAAGATCGTTTTCGAAAGAAGACGGGACTGTCGATAAAAACCTTCAACTTCGGCTTGCCGGGCGAGATGCCGTCAGACGCTTACTTGATAACCAAGTTTCTCTTGAAAGGCGAGAAGCGTCCGGATGTCATCGTATATGGTGTCGGTCCGCGCGACTTCATGGACAATCTCCTCCCCAGCCCATCTGCAACCGATCCTTATTTGTATCTGAATCGCTTCGGTGACGTGAGCACTCACGCTCACCTCATAGCTCCCGAATGGCTCCAGCGCTTGAGCTTTGATCTGGAGCGCTGGTGTTTCATTTATGGGCACAAATACGATTTCGATGTTCAAACCGGGAGGCTCTTGACGGCTATCATGGATCGCCTGGTGCCGAAGCCTGCCACAGAACATCCATTCACCATTCATGACCGGCGGCGTCTGTTTCCCGATTATCATCCGATGGAAATCACCGCCAACGAGTGTTTTTTCCGCCCGACAACGAAGGAAAGCCGAACCTTCTCCGATGCCAATCTCCAGGAATACAAAAAACGCTACGCGCATCTCAACTGGCGCACATTCCTGCATCAAATGACGTTTCTTGCCGATTTGATGAACACCGCAAGAGAACGCGGCACGCAGGTCGTTCTGGTGGCAATGCCGATTACTGATCTGAACCGCCAATTGCTGGAAGAAGGCACCTGGGAATCGTACCGGCGCAGCCTCAAAGTGCTCGCCACATCCAAAGGAGCGACTTTCATCGACCTCGGCGACTCGCCCGAATTCAATTTGAATGATTTCATGGATACCGTGCACCTGCATTCCGGCGGCGGAATGAAGATGCTGGATATCGTTGCCGAGCGCGCGGCCAGAGAGCGCAAGGTGCTGGCCGCCTTCACGCGCCGCAGCGATGCCATTGCCGGGATTAAGGGAGGTCAGCTATGACCGGATCCCTTATCGAACCGGCGGAAACAAGGCCTTCAGGCAGGGAGTCACCTCTTACTTCACTTGAAGCCGGCGTGGTGGCGGGCGACTCGGCGTCTCCTTCCGATCGTCTCAGCGACGCCATAACAATTGAAGCCGAGCGGCAAACGAAAAGGCACAATACGGGCAAAGAGGGCAGCAAGAAATCGCGCGCCGCAAAACGAACAGTGCCGAGCTCGTACATCGTTGCGCTGTCAGTGCTTCTCCTGGCGAACCTGCTTCTGTCCTTTTACAGCCCGATAAAATTCGACGCCTATAAATTCCCCTATCGCGGCTGGGCGTGGTGGGCATTCCAGGATTTGAAGGATACGACGGAAGTCCACAATGTGGTTCTTCTCGGCTCGTCCCTCGTAGTCAGCGCTGTAGCGGGTGTCGATGCTAATTTCTTGAACAAATCTCTCGACCTCTCGCAGTATCACAAAGCCTCCTACCTCGACGCACAAATGCGCGGCAAATTTGGCGGCACTTTCAACACATTCAATTTGTCACTGCCGGGACAAATGCCTTCCGATGCCTATCTGGCGCTCAAGGCCATGGTCGATACGGCCAATCGTCCGGATGTCGTGATTTACGGAGTCGCGCCTCGCGACTTCTTTGACAGCACAATGTCGAGCCCTGCCGATACTGAACCATTTCGCTATCTCAGGCGCCTGGTCAATATCGATGATATCGCGGGCGGTGCGTTCAGGACGCCGTTTGCCCGTCTGGAATGGTTTTTGCAGCGCCACATTTATAGCTATGGCTATGCGATTGATTTTCAACTGGCATTTCGCGAAAGCGCCGAGCATCTCATTGCCAGACTGCTGCCCGCGCCATATTCCAAGCATCCCTTCACCTGGTGGGATCGCATCAAGCTCTTGCCCGGCTACATGCCCGGGGAGATTGTTCCGCTCGCCGTCAGCACCGGACCTATCGACGAGCACACAGCACGACATCGCTGGACGGACAATACCATCGAATATATGGAGCGCTACAAAAATCCCGACCCGCATACATATGAGACTCAGTTTTATTTCTTGAGACGTCTGGCGGCGTTCTGCAGGCGCGAACGCATTGAGCTTATAGTCGTGAACATGCCAATTACGGACTACAACATAAGATTGTTGGGTGCGGATAAGTACGTGAGCTGGCTGACAAAACTGAAGCAGGTCGCTTTCGAGCAAAACATCCCGCTCTGCGACCTGTACGCTCCGCGCGCTTATCACGTCAACGACTTCCATGATTCGGTTCACCTCAATGCATATGGCGGCAAAAAGATGTTCGATCATTTGCTCGGCGAATTGGCGAAGGATCCCCGCACGTCTCTTGCTCTCGTGCTGGCCGGCAAGGAGTTGCAGCGGCATCAGGCTGTTGCCAACCGCCGCCCGATGCCTTCAATGTGACTGTGATCGTGAGGAGAATGAGCGATGATCGTAACGAGAATAAGCGGTGACCGTAAGGAGAATAAGAGGTTGCGAATAAAGCAGTCGGATGGAAAGGACACCCGCTAAGGAAGCCAAAACAGAAGGACTTTTACCAAGAGCAAGGGCTTTTCGAAGACGAAGAGGAAGACTCGACAACCAGAAAGATAAGCAAATGGCGACGCAACAACAGTTGGAGAAAGCAAATCAAGGCTCTCAAAAGAGTCTGCTTTCCTGCGGAGCCATGGTGGCGATTGCGGTCTACGTCGTAATCAATTTGCTGTGCAATCCGTCATTTTCTTCTTCAACGCGAGTATTGGACGCGACGACAGTCCGCGAACGCCCGGAAGAATCTCGCAAACAGGGATCGTGGAGTTTCTGGATCGCCCGCAATTATCTGCTTTCCAGTCCCTCACCGCCGGTGGTGCTGTTTGGAAGTTCGCTAATAGGCTCGGCAACATTTTCCGCGGACGCCGCCACCGCGAAGCACTGGCGAGATTGTGTCGTAGACCGGCGCGCCATTACTCTCGAGAATGCGCTGCGAAAGACAACCGGTCACAAAACGGAAGTTTTCAATGCCTCGCTTCCCGGTTCGATGGCCTCTGATGCGTACATGATTTCCAAGGCGTTGTTCAAAGCTGACAACAAGCCAAGATTGGTCATCATCGGCGTCAACCCTCGCGACTTCATTGACAATAATCTGTCTGCGCCTGCTGACACCGACCCATTTCACTTCTTCGCACCTTATGTGGCTCTCGATCAGTTGTCGAAAAAAGCTTTCAGTGACCCGTTCGGCTGGCTTGACTGGGCAATCAACGAGAATGTCGCGCTTAAGCGCGTGCGGGCGAAATGCTTGGAGTTGGCAGCATCACTCCAGCGGCAGGTGCCGGCCGCAAACCCGGTCTGCATGACTATCGCACAGAGAGATCATGCAGCAAAGAAGGGGCCGATGCAGGCAATTTTGTTCGCCTCCGGAGAAGTGAAGGTAGGCGAGTGGTTGATACCATATCCAATGCCATTCGGCTTCATAAACAATATGCGTGAATACCAGCAGCGATACAAGAATCCATTTCCGCCGCTCTACTCCGCGGAGAAGTCCTTCTTCACGTCCTTTCTCGCCTATCTCCATTCACTAAATGTGGACGTGCTTGTCGTAAGCATGCCGAGCACTGCGCCCAATCGCTCGCTTTTGCCGCCGCAGTTCTGGCAGGATTATCGGAACTACCTTTCCAGCCGATGCACCGAATATGGTGCCCAACTTCTCGACCTTTCAGACGATCAGAGATTCGGTCAATACGATTATCTTGACACCGTGCATTTGAATGGCAATGGAGGATTCAAACTGTTCTCCATCATTGCGGAAAAAGTCGCGCAATCGCCCAGGCTTGCCGCCGCCATCGCGCCGATGAAACAGCCCGCCGAATTGCGCGATGAAGTGCAGACGACCTCAGTAGAAAACTCCTGGCATTGAGCGATGTCCAAAAGACTAACAATGGTGATCATCGGCGAGCATTGATTGCTGTCTACCCAATGCTTTGGCGGCTTGCACTTGTGCCCATCCGCGATAAGGAATCACTCCTAGCTAGTTCGTACTGAAAATTGCCTTCAATTGCGCGTCTTTGAGTTTTCTACAGATTGGAAACCGGAATTTGCGCGCAAACTTTCCGAAGATATCCAATTACATCGCTCATGCATAGCTCATTGAGCCAAGCGAGCCCG
>DATNRC010000113.1:0-3281 GCA_036703705.1 Candidatus Obscuribacterales bacterium | reverse complement strand
CGGCGCCCCACCCATGCGAGCCGGGTGTCATCCAGCTGTCTTGCGCTTGAGACCCGGACGGCCACGGGGTAGTGCTGCCGGCGCCGCCGCTTGTGCCAGGGGCGGCTCCTTTTGCCCAGCCTGAATCCTTCGCTTGAGTGTTTGCGGTAGTGTCACTCGCTGCCGAGGCAGGTGTGGCGAATGCTGGAGGTGTGATGGGTGGTGTCTTGATTGGTGGCGTTTGAATAGGCGGTGCAAAGGCAGGGGCATCGGCTGGCTCGTCCCAGGCGCCGCCCTTTGGCGGTGGTCCCCATTCGCTATCCTGGCCGTCTGCGCCCTTGGGGCTGCCTTCGCCCCATCCGCGGCCCCATGTGTCGCTTGATGATTTGGCCCCGCCGGCTGGAGGAGCACTGGGTTCCCACGATGCGCCGCCACTACCTGCTTTCGACTGTGCGGCAGGTGGCGCACCGCCGGACCCTGAACTCCATGTAGATGGATCGATTGGTGCTGGTCTGCCCCAGTTGCCCAGTACGGACGCAGGTCCGCCGCCGGAACCTTCTTGTGTTTGTGCCCCTTGTGGCGGCATCGAGGGCATCTCGCCCGAGGCTTTGGCTGAGCTGGGCAAGCCAGTGGGCTGATTGACTTGTTGACGGTTGGGAAGATTGGGTGGCTTGCTCCAGGCAGATTCGGCTTCTGGAGGCTGGGCCGCATCGAAATTTTCTTGCGGTGCTGCCGCGCCGACATCACCTGTTGTCTTTTGTGATTCAGCGATCTTCCTTCTTATGGACTCCGCCAGCGTAAGCGGCTGATCATCAGCATTGGCAGTCGGGCCGGCCATGCCAAACTTTTCGCCCAGCGAACGCGTCGTCGACTGTGCCTCCCGGCTGTCGGTTTGCGTCAGAGGCTCGGCGAAGCCCTTGGCAATCGCCTTTAAGCGTGTGGCCGTGCCGGAGTGATCTTCACCGGCCTCCCGGCGCGACCCCCGCGGCTGCGACTGCGAAGCGGCAATCTGAGCTTCTCTTGGAGGCTCCATGTCTTGTTGAGGCGCCGGCGTGCGGTGAGGAAAGCGGCTTGCCGTCTCCACTTCGGGCTCCGCTTTGCTCTTCTTGCCTTTGGATGCAGCCGGCTTCTCTTTCGGTGCTTTAGGCTTGCCGCCGCCGAACAACTTGGTAAGGAAGGCAAAAGGAGAAGGTTTGGGCTGGGGCAGATGCTCCATGATCGCCCTTGCCAACGCTTCTGGTTGCGGAGCCTGCAATTCATCAGGCAGGGGCACATCTTCCGAAGCCATTAAGACCTGCTGAATCTGATGGTGAAATTTGGCGCAAGACTCGCATGTCTCCAGGTGTGCTGAGAGCATCCGCTCGTCCTGAGCGGGCAGATCCATATCGAATCTCTGTTGGATTAAGTGTCGGAAGCGACTGCAATTCATTATTGTTTACCGGTTTCTCTCGAATATGGATCTATCACCACTAACCCCGTCCCAAACATTTGACGATTTGCACCCGCGCACGATACAGCCAGGCTTGGATCGTTTCCTTGGATTGATTAAGTACAGCAGCCATCTGCTCGTAGGTGAGATCGAGCTGATGGCGCAAAATAAACACCTTCTGTTGCTCTTCCGACAGAGAGCTGAGACATCTTCTCACCCTTTGTGTGCCGAGGATGACGGTCGTTTCCCAATCCATCTGATTGGAGCCGTCGGCCGCCGGGTCTATTCTTTGCGCCGGCGGGGGAGAGCCGGAAAATTGTTGATGATATTCGGCGCAGGCATCGACTATGAATTGTGACAGCCAGTACCACAGGGGCATGTTGACTTGTTTGGGATTTGTCTGCCTGAGAGTGGCGAACACATTTTGAAACGCCATTATGGTCAGCTCGGTTGCTGTCTCCGGCTGTCCGGTCGCCATGTAGGCAATGGCATAAAACCGCTCTTGATGAGCCCACACGAAATTATTGCGGGGCTCTTTGTCGCCTTTCTTCAGCTCAAGAAGCACTGCAGAAGCAGGCTGATTGAAATTGTTTCGGGAAGGAAGGATGGCCATAAATGGTGTCTAGAATCGAATAAACGGGCGTCCTGCGGGTCAAGATAGCCTTGAGCACGGAGGAGTCACTTGTCATGCGCGATGGCACCCGTTGCCGAGCGAATATGGCATATTGCCTGAGAATGAAAAGCCGATATACCCCCACTCGTCGACTTGCCTCAGCAAAGGCAAATCGCGGGCCGCCAAGTAGCCCCACTTTTCCAGTTTACCTGATTCGGGCGGGTCTCAGGAAGGATTTCTGTGGTCAACTGGTGGGCGTTTACACACTTTTGAGAGCTAAAAAAAACCTCCTTCGCGCGCGATTGTGACTACTACCGCTAACATATGATGTACCACGATATTCACGTAACTATCTTCATTCTCATAAGTTAGAGCAAAATACTATGACCTCTTCCCAAAGACATACGATAGAGATCAAGGTTCGCAATCCGGCGGCCTATACCCTCACCACCGTGGCGGCATCCCCGCGCACGTGTACGCCTACGGACATAAAAATCGCAGGCGCCAACGTTCAGATTGATTGCGGAAGTGAGGCTCCGCCTAATGAAGTGGTTGAGTTCATTGATTTCTTGGTTACGCAGTTTTTCGCGCTTGCCCACAAAAGCGGCTTGTACAATCGCCAGCGTGTTTTGTGGGAATGCATCGCCCGCTCGACGCGAGTGACTGCCAACAAAGTCTCCCAGGGGATGTTCAAGAAAATCGAATTGCCCGTCTTCGATCTCTTCTTTGAAGACGGACAGGGAATGCCGATGCTCTTCGCCACTCTGCTGCAAAGAGACAAGATTTTTGACGATCAGAAACAAAAAGCGGAAGCTTTCAAAGACTGTCTCAAGCGCCTGGAGCATGCCCAGCGCAAACAAAACACGATGCGCGGATTGTTTTTCTGTTGTCCGGATCCTTTCCCTGAAAGCGTTTTGGCGCGCGTCGGCGAGCTGACAGGAGCTCACGATCCGGTAGCGCGTTATGAGTCACTGCTGCCTCAGCCATGGTCGATCCCAATCAATCTAATTGCGATGGGTGCCGAAACTGAAGGTGATTTTGAAAGGGACGAGGAAATTACATCAAGCGAGGATTATGAGGAAGCGCCCTCCGGGGGAGAAGACGGTGAAATCGTCGACCGGATTGAAGACAAGGCTGTCTCAGTCGCGCTCGAAGCCGAGAACGACAAACAAGTGCGAGGTAATGTTTTCCGCCTTATCCATCCCGATTTGTCGAGAGGCCGCAAATCCGTGAGATCGCCTTCTGCCTGACAGCGCATAG
>DATNRC010000112.1:0-12952 GCA_036703705.1 Candidatus Obscuribacterales bacterium | reverse complement strand
CCTACGTGATCGGAAAGACACTGCATGATCTTGATCTCAAATATCCGACTGTGAGCAAAGAGCATAAGCAACAATTGCTGGAAGCCAAGCGGATGTTGGAGAACGAGAGCTAGGGTGGGGCCCTGCCAGGTTAGTGCATCGCCACAAAAGTCCGTGGCGTCTCGACAAAGAAGGGCGTCTTTTCCTGTCTCTATGCGATTTTAGGCTATTAAGTGTGACGACGAATCGTCAATGAATAATGGTCGATCTCAAGCCTATTGCGTTGTTTATTGATAGCCTGGAAGCCAGGGAATGTGATGACGCAACAGGATTGTCATGTACAGGGCATAAATTGCCACAAATGCGAACTGCTTCTTCATGACTTTCCCCTTGACTGCCTGCTCAAGCTTTGGGCTTAAGCAGGACTTGTTGACTGGTGATGAAAGGCGAGCTCAATGGAGGAGGCTCTTCTTTCATAATCGCGGAAAGTGCACAAGCCGCCATCTGCCCTAGCCTATACTTCCTGCTAGGAAATCCCTGAATTCAAATACCTGTCGCGCTAAAATTGGTTGCAACCTGATTGGGAGCGCCCATGCCTAAGACCGAACGCAACTCCCCCGGCACCTCAAATTTCAAAGACTTTGAGCATCATGGCTGGCAAACCGTAGCCGGCAGCTATCACGATCATTTCTCTTCTTTGACCAAACAAACGATTGAGCCCATGCTGGATGCCGTAAAGGCCCGACCGAATGTCGATTTGCTCGATGTCGCCACTGGTCCGGGATATGTCGCTGGAAGAGCGAAAGATCGCGGTTGCAGGGTAACGGCAGTGGACTTTTCTGCCGTTATGGTGGAGCGCGCCCGCCAATTGTATGACGGCATAATTTTCGAAGAAGGCGATGCAGAAAGCCTATCGTATACAGATAATTCTTTTGATGCAGTGACAATGAACTTCGGGCTTCTTCACCTGGCGCGCCCAGAGCAAGCGTTGGCGGAGGCTTTTCGCGTATTGAAGGCGGGCGGCAAATTCGCTTTTACTGTGTGGGCTAAACCGGAACACGCCCTGGCATTTGGCATTGTCCTCAAGGCGGTAGAAAAGTTTGGTGATATGTCGGTCACGATTCCCGAAGGACCGCCCTTCTTTCGCTTCAGCAACGAGGGCGAATCAAGAAGGGCGCTTATCGATGCCGGTTTTAAAAATGTTGAAATTGCTCAGTTGCCGCTCACCTGGAAACTGAAGTCGGGCGATGACTTCTTCGCTGCCTTTTACCTGGGCACTCCCCGCACCGGAGGTCTTCTGCGCGCCCAGGCACCGGATGCGCTCAACGCTGTAAAACAAGCGGTGCTGAAAGACGTTGCCCAATACCGCGATGGCGACCTTATTAAAATCCCGATGGCGGCGGTGCTGGCATCGGGAACAAAGTGAGCCCGGTTGCCTTCGTACTTTCCTGCCGACAACTGATTTGCTAAGCTATGTGGCTTTCCCACGCATATCCGAGAGAAGCAATGAGAAAAGTTTTGATTCTCTGTCCCACGAGAAGAGAATTTCGTGATTTACCAGAGCTGGCAAAGCAACTGGATTGCGAGCTCGCCTTTGATGATTTCGGCGGCGATTATTTCGATCGTTTTCTCGGCAAAAACGCGCAACCAACCGATGAGGTCCTGGACATCGTGTCACTCATCGACGAAACGGTGGCGCACTATAAGGACGCGGGGCTGTCAGGCGCGACTTCCGGCGTCGGCTACCCCGGGATGTCAGCTTCCAGCCTGATCGCCAAGAAATTAGGAATTCACGGCGGCAACCCCGAACCAATAATCACCTTCGACCATAAGTATTATTCACGCCTCGCCCAGCAGAAATATGTGCCGGAGGCCACGCCCTCTTTTTATCTGATCGATCCCAAAGATCTGAAGACACTTGATGCCGTCAATGATTTTCCTGCCTTCCTCAAGCCTGTGAAGTCCTGCATGTCGAAAAATGCGTATCGGATAAGCAGCAAAGAAGAGCTTGAGAAACGGGTCAAGGAAGCGCTTTTGCCGGAGGGTTTCATCACGCCATTCAACGATATGGTGGCAAATTACACCGGGCTGGAACTTCATGCCTCCTATCTTCTCGTTGAGTCACTCCTTGAGGGGGCTCAAGTCTCGCTCGAAGGATATGTTCATGATGGAAAGGTGCACGTCATGGGCATTGTCGACGCTCTTTTCTTCCCGGGCACTATTTCCTTCAAGCGTTTTCAATACCCCTCAAAGCTTCCTGAGGAAGTTCAGCACAGAATGATCGGCATAGCAGAAAAATTGATGACGGGCATCGGCTACGACAATGCGCCTTTCAACATTGAAATGATGTACAACCCGGACAGCCACCAGATTCACATCATTGAAGTCAATCCAAAGCTGGCATCGCAATTTCCGGATCTGTTTCTCAAAGTTGACGGCACCAGCTCATACAGCGTGCTTTTGCAACTGGCGATCGGCGAAAAGCCCAAGTTTACACGACGACAGGGTGAATTCAAAATTGCCGCCAGCTGCGTTTTGCGGCTCTTTGAAGATCAGTACGTACAGGCGGTTCCCTCGCAAGAGCAAATCAACGCGCTGCGCGCCAAGTACCCCGACGCGCTGATCGAGCTCTATGCCCCCTTGGGCAAGAATTTATCAGATCAGATGCAAGATGCGGAGAGCTTCCGCTATGGGCTCGTCAATATCGGTGCTCAATGCGAAAGAGAGCTGGAGGAGAAGTTCGAATTCTTCAAGGGCTCGCTGCAATTCAAATTCGCTCCCGTGCACGAGCCTAGCGCTAGCCGGCATTGAATTATGAGCCATCAGCCAAGAGTGCTCATTACCGTAGGTCCAGAGCTCGTCGCAGGCAAACGGTGCATGACACAGCGCTATCTCGTCACTCATCTGGGAAAACACGCAGATGTGGTCATTGCCACCGCCGGTGATTATGATTTCAAGAACGGCCGTGTGCGGGCATATCGCCGAATTAAAGGAGGGCATTTTGAAGGCATCGGCATGATTCGCCCGCGAGCCGATTTATGGATCGCCTACAGCGACGGATACTATCTCGATCATCGCAAACTTGGATTCAAAAAGAGGCGCCACTTTCTCGAAGCTCAAATCCACCTTCACAGCGCAGCAATAGCGAGCGGCGACGTGGGCCGCATGATCAACAGCCCTTCCGTCGAAAAGCGCACATTGAAGAGCTGGTTTTCACAACTGGACTGTGCCAAGTTCAATGTCATACCAACATACACTTGCAAATCTCTTGCTGAAGTATCCGACTTAAGAAAAGAACAATCGGCGATTGTCGCCAAGCTCAATTGGGGAGGCGCCGGACAGGGGTGTGTGAGGCTCTCCTCAGATGATGAGGTGAAGAGATTCGCCAGCAAGCTCGAGGAATCAGACGACATCGATCTTAGCGATTACTGCTTTCAGCCGTATCTTCCCGGAGACGAAAAAAGATTCTGGTTTGTGGGCGGCAAGGTTGTGGCAGCCAGACGAACCCGGGGCAGAAAGACGCCCTGGTCGGACAGCAGCGATGATTACGAAGTCGAAGAGTATTCCGAGGAAATGAAAGGCTTCAAAACGGATCTGCAGGCCGCACAACATTTGTGCCGCCACTCCGGGTTGGAAGTGGGCTCGATCGATTTTCTGGGCAAGCGCATTAATGAAATAAACGCCTGCGGCACGATCTTTGTCGAATACAAATACTGGCAGCGGATAGTCGACGCTCGCCCGCATCTTGTGCGTTATTTCATTGATGTTATACGCGCCCTGTAAGCGATGATACATTGCCTTCCTGCTGGCGTCTCTGCCAGCCTCCAGCATCATTGCTTCCGGGCAACTTTATCGTCGCGAGGCTCTCACTCCCGCCTGCTTCATTTTGCGGTGCATGTATTCCGCAACTTTGACGCCGAATTGCGGGCCCTTCTTCGAATAATTAGCAAAAGCAGCCGGATTGAGGAGCTCGGCCTCAATCAGTGCCGGCCCGTTTGCACTGTCGACGAAATCGATGCGGCTGTAATTGACAGGACAGCCAAAAGCCTCGTATGTCTTCAAAACGTTTCGCGCATAATCCAGCTCAGCGGCGGTCGGTTCATAGACAGCTACAGTTCCGCCCCGTGACTCATTGCATCGAAATTCATCAGGGTTGGAAGGACACGGGCGCTTGAGCACGGCGTGATGATATTCCAAACCCAGAAAGACAAGGCTCTTTTCCCCGTGCCTGATGCTGGGCATGAAATCCTGCGCCAGGTATTGCTCTTCTTTACCGCTGATTTGCTCGACATCATTGAGCGACTTGACCAGAATCACACCTCTTCCCCTTTCACCGTATCGCGGCTTGAGAACAAAACGCTCGCCGCGCGAAAGCCTTTCGCGGAAGACATCGTCGCATTGTCTTGTCGGAATGACGCCAGCACCGGCTTCCTGCAGCTCGATGAGATACATTTTGTCCGTGTTGTGCCGAATGGTGGCAGGGTCGTTGATTACAAGCGGACATGCGGCTTTGAACCGCTCGACCATCTGGAAGAAGCGCGGCAGGTCGAAGTAGAAGCCTTCCATCTGATAAACCCAGATCAGGTCCATCTCCTCGAGCGGCATTGGCGGAGACAAGAACCTCCGCCCATTGTGATGGAACATGCGGGCAAACTGATGGCCATCAAAATCTTGCCAGTTGACGAAATAAACCTCAGAGCCGAGCGATGCCAGCCCGCGCGCGTAATCAAGACAGTCATGCTCGTCGACTTTGTAGGTGACACCAAAAGTGTTTTCAGTCGTTAACGATCTGTCCTCATTAATAGTGATTAAAACTTTGCTCATCTCTTGCACTTCTGTACGGGCCGTCCAGCAACTAAGGGCGCAGCATTCCATGCATGATTGGGCGCTGCCATCGAAGGGTGCCGAAAAAACGAAAAGAGACGCAAACGATCCGCATTAATCGGATCGGTCTGCCTGGCTGAAATGGGAGAATACACTGAACATAAACGTAGATTATGGCACACATCGCAAATCCGAGACTAAGGATCTGGCGAAACTGATTTGAATTCGCGACAGCGTATTCGTCGCCCTAAACTCTACAGACCGACACATCGCGAGACTCTACTGTGACCAAGCAACACTTGAACGCCACCGCTTTCATAACAGACTATGATTTGCACCTTTTTGGTGAAGGCACGCATTACCGTATCTACGAAAAACTGGGCGCGCACATCACTAGGCACAACGGCAAAGAAGGAACACACTTTGCCGTCTGGGCACCAAATGCGCAAGCGGTTTCGGTAATTGGTGATTTCAATCAGTGGGATACTGAAGCAAATCGCATGCAAATGACGAATGATTCGG
Source organism: Candidatus Obscuribacterales bacterium (assembly GCA_036703705.1). Taxonomy (GTDB): domain Bacteria; phylum Cyanobacteriota; class Vampirovibrionia; order Obscuribacterales; family Obscuribacteraceae; genus DATNRC01. The sequence goes on along the minus strand of DATNRC010000112.1, from coordinate 7,627 downwards.
GCATCTGGACCGCCTTCCTTCCCGGCCTCAAAGAAGGTACGCTCTATAAATATTTCGTCAAAGCCAAGCATGGCGGTTTAGCTCAGGAAAAATCCGATCCCTTCGGATTCACCGGTGAAGTGCGCCCTCGCACGGCATCGATGGTGTGGAACCTGGATAAGTACGAGTGGAAGGATCAAGCGTGGATTGAGGCGAGATCAAGACGAAACGCTCTCGAGGCTCCCATGTCCATCTACGAGGTCCACATGGGCTCCTGGATGCTGGTTCCGGAAGAAGGCAACCGCTGGCTGACATACCGGGAGCTTGCCGATAAGCTAGTCCCTTATTTACAGAAAACAAACTTCACGCACGTTGAATTTCTCCCTGTCTCAGAGCATCCCCTCGATGCCTCCTGGGGCTATCAAACGACGGGCTATTTCGCCACCACCAGCCGCTTCGGTTCGCCGCAAGATTTCATGTACCTGGTCGACAGCCTGCACCAGTCCGGTTTTGGCGTCCTCCTGGATTGGGTGCCTGCGCACTTCCCCCGGGACGGGCACGCGCTGGGATTGTTCGATGGCACTCATCTTTACGAGCATGCAGATCCCAGGCAGGGCGAACATCGCGAGTGGGGGACATATGTCTTCAACTACGGTCGCTATGAGGTGCGCAACTTTCTTATCAGCAACGCTCTCTTTTGGTTCGACAAATACCACATAGATGGGCTCAGAGTCGACGCAGTCGCCTCCATGCTTTATCTCGACTATGCGCGCAAAGAAGGTGAGTGGGTCGCCAATGCCTACGGCGGTCGAGAAAACATCGAAGCCATTGAATTCCTGCGCAAATTGAATGAAGTTGTCTATGCGGAATACCCGCATGCGTTGATGATCGCCGAAGAATCGACGGCATGGCCGCAAGTTGCCCGGCCTACTTATCTCGGCGGTCTGGGCTTTGGTTTGAAATGGGATATGGGCTGGATGAATGACACCTTGCAGTACATGTCCCTCGATCCGGTGTACAGGCGTTATCACCACAACAAATTGACCTTCCGTGGCATCTACCAATTCTCGGAAAACTTCGTCCTGCCTCTTTCTCACGACGAGGTCGTGCATGGAAAAGGATCGCTAATCACCAAGATGCCCGGCGATATGTGGCAGAAATTCGCCAATTTGCGATTGCTGTTAGGCTATCAATGGTCACTGCCCGGGAAGAAACTGCTTTTTATGGGCGGTGAAATCGGGCAATGGATTGAGTGGAATTGCCATCAGAGCCTGGACTGGCATTTGCTGGAATACGACACACACCGCGGCATTCAAAAATGGGTGACGGATCTCAATAAGTTGTACGTATCGGAGACCGCCATGCACATTTACGATTGTCAGAACTCCGGATTTGAATGGATAGACTGTCAGGACAGCGACCAGAGCGTTCTCGTCTACATGAGAAAGGGTCCCAAACCAGAACAAACAATTGTCATCGCCTGCAATTTCACACCGGTGCCGCGATGGGGTTATCGAGCAGGCTTTCCTTTGCGCGGCTTCTGGCGCGAAGTGCTCAACAGCGACGCCACCACATATGGCGGCAGCGGCGTGGGCAATTTCGGCGGTGTCTGGACAGACGATCAACCCAGCCATGCAAGGGAACAATCAGCAGCCATCACTCTTCCACCGCTCGGCGTCGTGATGTTCAAGTTGGAAGCTTGATCCCCCTTTTGCTGTCCGCCGCATTGGGCAGGTGATGCTCGAGTTGCCGGCTGACAATCTTTGTTGCCAGTCCGCCGGCGTAGAAGAAACGGCAAGAAGCACCTTAAAAAGTTAAGCGCGCTTGCCGGTGTGGCGTTTCTTATCTGTCCGGGAATGGCAGAAATGAGATTGAGAACGACAACAGCCGAACCGCAGGACGCGCCAAAATGAAATCAGCCAAAACGCCTATGCCAAATTGGTTGAAGGGCATGATTGCCGTACTTGCAGTCGGCGCTCTGTCAACAATGGTGCTCCTTGTGGCAGGGATTTCATACATTGTCGACCAGGTAAAGGATAATCTCGATCCCGTCCGCATGAAGAAAGTCTCGGACTCGATAGTCAAAATCGACGAGCCATTGCCTGTCGGCTTCAAGAGAATGGTGGCCATTCACTTAATGACCACGAGCCAACTTTCTTTTGTCAATGCATCCGAGGGCGTGACGATCATGTTTATGAGAGTCCATCACAATAGCAAGCCCCCCTCCGCAGAGACAATTCTTCAAAAGGTCGGCTCGAGAAACTCGACGTTTATGGACAAGGCTTTGCCGGCCGTGCTCGACCAGTCCAAAATTCAGGAACGGGGCGAAATGGTTGTCGGCGGCGAGTCAATGCCGTATATGGTCTTCAACGATGTTGGAAAAAAAATCAAATTGCATCAGCTCGTCGGCGTCATTATTCCCAAGGGAACGAGCGATACCATAACAGTCATCGGTCAAACCATGTCGGCTGATTCTTACAATATGGCGCTGACCAAGAAGTTTCTATCCGCCGTGAAGGGCTTTTGAAGACCTTTGTTGCTGATTGCGAGCACTTCTTCCAAATCATGCCGCGCACTGCTTGCCCGCCCTGCAAAATTGACGCGCAGCCTAAAGCGTAAACTCAGAGCTCGCCCACGGGTTGATTTTCGTCCTTATCAGCCAGTTCGAAGAGAGCAAGGCTTCGTGCGGGCACCTTGAATATGCTCTGCAGCTCCCAGCAGCTGGCACTCATCTGTCCGGCCGTTTCGATGAGGAGTTTCCACGTTTTGTCCATTTTCTGGGGGGCAAACAGGCGCCAATACTTGTCCACCAGATTTGGTGGCAAGCAAAACGACACGTCCTTCCAATACGAATTGCAGAGCAAAAGCAGTGTGCTTCCGGTGATTTCATTTCCGTCCTCGTCCATTTCATTGATGTACGCGCCTTCGAACATAACCCCGAAATGTCTTCGTTGAGCATCCAGCCAATCGGTCTGTTTCATCTCGGTTCCGTCGGCGTTTAACCAGATGATGTCCTTGGTCGCCATGGTTCCTTCTCGGATCTGTCCTTTGAAGAACTTACGCCGCTGGAATACAGGCTGCGACTTGCGAATCAAAGCCAATCGTTGAACGAAATGCAGAAATTCTCTTTCTTGCTCCGGCACGTCCCAATTCGTCCAGCTGATTTCATTGTCCTGACAATAGGCATTATTGTTCCCCTTTTGCGTTCGCCCCAACTCATCGCCGCCGCTTATCATCGGCACGCCAAGCGAGAAAAACAATGTGGCCATCAAATTTCGGCGCATCCGCATTCGCAAATCACCGATTTTTGCATCGCTGGTGTCGCCTTCCGCTCCGCAGTTCCAGCTGTGATTATGATTTTCGCCGTCACGATTGTCTTCCAGATTGGCAAGATTATGCTTTTCGTTGTAACTCACGAGATCTCGCATCGTAAATCCGTCATGGCAGGTAACGAAATTTATGCTTGCGTGAGGGCTTCGTCCGCTGTGCTCGTACAAATCGCTGGAGCCTGTCAGCCGCGACGCCAGCTTGCCTATGAAACCGGGATCTCCCCGCCAATACTGGCGCACTGTATCCCTGTACTGGCCGTTCCATTCCGTCCACAAAACAGGGAAATTGCCGACCTGATAGCCGCCGGCACCGAGATCCCAGGGCTCAGCAATAAGCTTGACTTGCGATACGACGGGATCTTGCTGGATGACGTCGAAAAACGCCGAGAGTTTGTCCACGTCAAAGAGTTCTCGCGCGAGAGCACTGGCAAGGTCGAATCTGAAACCATCGACGTGCATTTCTTCGACCCAGTACCTCAGGCTGTCCATGATCATCTGCAAGACACGCGGGTGCGTCATATTGAGCGTATTGCCGCAGCCGGTGTAATCCATGTAAAAGCGAGGCTCCTCAGGCAGCGTGCGGTAATAGCATGTATTGTCGATGCCGCGCAGGGAAATCGTGGGCCCCAGTTGATTGCCTTCCGCCGTGTGGTTGTATACAACATCGAGAATGACTTCGATGCCGGCAGCGTGCAATGCGCGCACCATCATCTTGAACTCGCGCACTTCGTCGGACACATTTTTGCAGCGCGCATAACGCACTTCCGGCGCAAAATAAGAAAGAGTGTTGTACCCCCAATAATTTGCCAAGCCTGCTTCTGAAAGATTTTGATTGTCCACCCGATGGTGAATGGGCATCAACTCAATCGCTGTTGCACCCAGGCTCTTGAGATGGCGGATGACAGGTTCAGAGCAGAGAGCGCCATATTTCCCGCGCATTTCCTTGGGCACTTCGGGATGCAAAATCGTCATCCCTTTGACATGCGCCTCATATATTATCGTCTTGTGCCAGGGAGTGTTCGGCCTGCTGTCATTGCCCCAGGTGAAGGATTGATCAACAACAGCGCATAGCGGCGCATACGGCGCGCTGTCACGGTCGTCAAAACTGAGGTCTTTCTCCTTGTGCCCGATTTTGTAGCCGAACAAGCTGTCATGCCACTTCAAAAGACGAGGGATCGACTTGGCATAGGGATCGATGACGATCTTGTTTGGATTGAAGCGCAGCCCCTGATCAGGCTCGTACGGACCGTGAAAGCGGTAGCCATAGACCTGTCCCGGTTGAATATCCTTCAGGTAAACATGCCATATCTGGTTGTTGTACTCCGGCATCTCAATACGCAGCGATTCGTGCGTATCTTCGGGCGAATCGAACAAGCACAATTCGACTCGTGTGGCATGCTCCGAGAAAACAGCGAAATTAACGCCGAGACCGTCCCACGAAGCGCCAAGAGGGTAGGGTTTTCCAGGAAGTATGCGCATGCGCCGTCCAGTAATCCTCCGTCCAAGCACTTCATAATAGACGATATTCGGACACCACGTTGCGCCAAAAGGAAACAATCGATTCAAAAATGCCTGCAAGGTCGTAAAGGTGTTTCTCGATCAGTCCAGCAGCTCAGGAGGCTCGACGACGACCCGGCCGCCGGCAACGCGGAAGACCAAGTGCGGAGATATGTTTCTTCGGAAGGCGCGATCGTGGCTGACGACAACAAGAGCGCCTTTGAACGCCTGAAGTCCCCGCTCAAGGCATTCCAGCGAAGAAATGTCTAAATGATTGGTGGGCTCATCAAGAACAATCAGATCAGGATCGCCAGCCATAAAAGACGCCAACAACAGTTTCATTTTTTCGCCCATGCTGAGATTGGCGATTTTCTTGAACACGTCATTGCCGCTGAATTGAAATCTATGCAGGAATGTGCGTGATTCCGAGTCCGACCTTCTGTTTGCAGTCGAAGCCTGAAAGAACTCAATGACGGAACAATTGCCGGGAAGCGACTCCTGATGCTGGGGCATATAGCAAATGGCGATGTTTTCCTTGCCTTCGACAGTCCCTGATGAAGGCTCCTGAACTCCGGCAATCAATTTGAGCAGCGTCGACTTGCCGGCACCATTATCGCCGGCGACTATAATTCGCTGCGAACCAATAATCTCCAGTTTGACATCGCGCAAAACACAATGATTCTGCACCGCATATGTCGCATCGCTCAATCTTACAAGAGTAGATTGGTATTGCTTCCTGCCCGTCAGGTCAAACCGCAGACATTCGGGAATACGCGGCTTATCGACGTTCTCCTCCTCAAGCAGCCGCATCAGTCGTGTTTCGCGTGTCTTCGCCTTGGCAGCCACCTTCTTGGCTCGTCCGCGAACGTAATCATTGGTGGTGGCATTCTCCACCTTGAGCGCGCTCTGCTTAACCTCATTAATGTCGTGCTTGAGTCGTTTGATTTGTTCTTGCTGCTCTTTATACTGCCGCATCTGCCTTGCTTCGTCTTGCTCCTTGCGCGTGCGATACCAGGTGTAGTTTCCTGAGTAGTCCGTCAGTCTCTTTGTCAGCGCATCGAGCTCGAACGTCCTGCTGGTGACGCGGTCGAGCAATTCGCGATCATGAGAAACAATCAGGCACGTCGAACGACACGCAGTCAAATACCTTTCCAGCCATACCAGGGCGTTAAGATCTAGATTGTTCGTAGGCTCATCAAGCAACATAATATCGGCGTCACGCAGCATTATCGAAGCGAGAGCCGCCCGCATCCGTTGTCCACCACTAAGAGATTCCACAGGGCGACTCAAATTGAGTGAGCCCATCCGTAGTCCAGCAAGCACGTTTTCGAGTTGCAATTCGAGCGCATATCCTCCAGCGCGGTCGAATTCCTCAAGCGCCCTCTCATATGCAGCGAGAACCGTCGGAGAACTATCGCGCTCAAGTTGCTTCTCGATTGTCTCAATCCGAACTTTCTTCTCGTACAAATCAGCAACGAGAAATTGCGACAGAGTGAGGTGACGGGCATCCTCAAAATGCTGAGGAAGATAAGCAACAGAAAAATTGCCGAGAATCTCCACTCGACCTTCATCTGATTCGATGAGCCCTGCAATCGTTTTGAGCAACGTCGACTTGCCGCAACCATTGGTCCCGACAATGCCGACTTTTTCGCCCGGTGCAACAACAAACGAGACTTGCTCGAATAGTGTTTGCCCACCAAATTCTTTGCGTAAGTTCGTAACACGCAACATCATCACTACCTCCAGGCACGTCAATTTGCTCCGGAAGTGTGCGCCCCACGGTGCCTCTTAGGTGCGCCACGGTGCCTCTTAGGTGCGCCACGGTGCCTCTCACAACCTCAGGCTAACGCATGGTGCGTTGTGGTCGTGTTTTGCGAGCTTTAGCGAAGCGATGAGATGCCAGCCGTGCGCCATCGGCACGCGCAAAACCTGCCGGCATTGCAGATGCGCAAACAGGCAAACACACTCACTCAAAGGGCTATCAGTCCGCTCGACTGACAATGACTTCCGAGCCTACTGGTGGTTTGTCCTGTCGATCATTGGTGCATCCCCCTTAGGTGATTGAAGAATTTGTATAGCCACGACCAACGCACTATACCCGACGATGCCGAGAGCGTCAACGGCAAGGTTGTTGTGGTCAGCCCAATGCTGAGGCGGTGCCTGTTAATATAGTTTTGTCAGCGGAGGAGACAAATGAATCGCAGTCTAGTGTCGCGCTTAGTGTTTGCTCTTAGTGCTCTTATGATGTGGAGTCAGCCGTCGCTCGGCGGAGGCGGCTCGGATGAAACCGCTACCTTCGCCGCCGGGTGATTCTGGAGCGTTGAGGCGGAGCTTCAACAAATCAAGGGCGTGAAGTCCACGGCAGCAGGATATACGGGCGGAACAACGGTCAATCCGACCTATGAGCTCGTCTGCTCGGGTTCTACGAAACACGCTGAAGCTGTTCAGGTGGAATTTGATCCGAAGGTTGTTTCGTACGAAAAGCTTGTTCGAGCTTTCTTCAAACTGCACAATCCCACAATCGACAAGACAGCCCATGGCGGACAATACCGATCGGCTATCTTTTATCATTCGCCCGCCCAACTCAAAACTGCCACCAAGCTAAAGGCTGAGCTGGAGACAGAACTCGGCAGACCGGTGGCTACTGAGATAACGCCAGCCTCGACCTTCTACAGGGCTGAGGAGTATCACCAGAACTATTTGCGGAAAGCGCGCGGACTGGGGGGCTGTCGGCTTTAGTGTCAGCCCTTTTGGATTCCACGATGATGCAAGCACGCAGTGAATCCGGGGCGCGCACTGAAGACTGCCGCGTGTCGGCTCTC
>DATNRC010000111.1:0-6943 GCA_036703705.1 Candidatus Obscuribacterales bacterium | reverse complement strand
CCTGTTGCTCGGGGATTTGTTCTGCCGCAAACGCAACCCTATGTCGGCGGCGAAGCTGTTGAACCGCCAACACAACCGGAGCTAGCTCAGCTGAGCCAAGACCAGGACCATCGCCAGTCTCACACGGCGTTTGGACAGAAGATACCCGGACAGATGCCCAGCGTCTCGCCCGTTCATGCCAACCAACCAGCGGCGAAGGTTCCTGCCAATGAACGCCTTATGACAGACGAGCTCGGCCAGCCGGTGGCACCGTCAGCGGTAGCAGCGACCGGCGACAAATTAGTCTTCTTGGGACCGAAGGGCTTGTGGATGTGCGACCGCGGGGACAGAAATCTGCTCAAGGGAACGACTATCGTTCTTGCCTCCGCGCCTGCACCAAAGCAGATCGATGGCATCCCCGTTCAAGAATTCAATAATCTGATTGGTTATCCGCCTCGCAACAGCGTTGTTGTATTGGACAAGTCAGGCGATTTGTTCGAATTTTTGCCACACCAGAAGCGGTGGCGCATCTTCAGAGCAAATGCACCGACAAGCGGCTCGCCCGACCCAGACTATGTTGATCTGGCCTGGAATGGAAGCGAAGTTGTGTTGCTCGATCCCGAGCGCAACCAGATATGGCGTTGCACCGGCAACAATCGGGTTCTTCACGGGTACTTTGCGGAGGTCATGCCCTGGCGAGTGAAAGCCGGCGACCACATGGTTGGCGATGGTCTGTCCATCGCCTGCGACGACGTGACCTATGTCCTGAAGCGCGGCGGCAACATTTTTAGCTATGGAAGGGGCGGTGAGCGCGCGTTCAGGCAGATTCGCTTCCATCTCAAGGCGCCGGGTCGGGTAAGACCATCGCGATTGATAACGCTTCCCGCAAGTCCCCTCTTCGTGGTTGAAAGAGAAAATAATCGCGTGCTGGCAGTGGACAAGGTGAGCGGTAAAACCGACCAGTTTCTTTATCCTCAGGACAGTGACATAAGAGGATTGCTGCCGGCGAAGGGCGGTTTCTGGCTCATCAATAAGGATCGGCTGACGTTTACCAGATTGGACCAGAAAGACAAACGGCAGAAAGCCCCAGAGGTTAAGCGAATAGACGCGCGTCTGGATGGTCTGACCATGCCTATAAAAGGAATGAGGCTACCCGCGCATCCTGGCGTGTTTCCGGGAGCGCGACGCCTTTATCGCTTCGGCGTGCATAAAGGAGTGGATTTCTTCCATGATGGCGGCGCCAAGGCAAAAGTAGTAATCGGCACACCAGTCATTGCTGCTGACAACGGCGAAATTGTACGCCTGGACAGGAATTTTCGCGACATGGACGCGGCTAAGTTTTCCGCCGTCATGAGCCAGTGTTTGAGGGAGCATCAGACTTCCGAAGCAAACGAGGATCGCTTTAGGGGCTGTCAGGTTTGGATAGATCATGGCAATGGATTGATGACGCGGTATGCGCATTTGAGTAAAATCAATGCCAAGGTAAAAGAGAACAGCTTCGTCAACCGGGGAGATGTAATCGGTTATGTCGGCGTTTCGGGTACGGGACAGAATTTGCCTGGCAGAGCTCGCTATCCCCATCTGCATTTTGAGATTTGGCTAGATGGCAAGTATCTCGGCTGGGGCCTTACGCCCGCAGAAACCTTTGGCGTTTATGAAGATATCTTTGGCGTGGGACGATAAGAGAGGTTGAAAATGAAAGTTATATCGCGATGCTCACAGGCCAATGAGGGCGCCGTAACAATGCGTCTTACTCGCAATCTTCTTCTAGCATCACTGGCTTTCTCCCTGGCACTTGCCCCTTCAGATAGTCTGGCCGCTCATAAAGCAAGGCACAAAAAGAATCGCGATGGCGTGCAAATCGCCAAGCTTCCTTTTTTCAAGGGCAAGGAAAGCTCAGACACAGAAAGCTCAACGTCGCAGCCATCTGAGAACGCCGCCAAAAAAACTGAAAGCAACACCGAGACCGCCAAGAAAGAGCCGAGCACAAAGGCTGCAGCAGGCAAAACCTCGGACAAAGAAACTGTGAGCGAAAAGTCGCAGGCTGCCTCCGACGACAGCAAGGTAAGCAAGAAAGACAAGCGCAAGAAGAACGAAAAATCCGCTGCCGCAGCTGAAGAGAAACCGCACCCTGAAGAGGCGAAATCGGCCACTCAATCTGCACCTCCAGTAAAAGCAGAGGCAAAAGAAACCCTCGGCGCAAAAGATGCGAGCGCGGAAGCGGGCGCATCGGCAAAAGAAGAAGCGCCTGTTTTTGTTCCCGATGCCTCGCTCATTAGCGTGCTCAAGGATGTATCCAAAGCCTTGAAGGATGAGGAGCAAGTGAAGAAACTCGTCGAGGACGCAACGGAGCGAACCGTGATTGCTGCTGCCCAGGGAATCCTGGAAAGGGCGCTCGACAATCCCGAACTCAGCTTCAACAGGATCATCTCCAAGGAGGAAGAGCGTTCTGTTGCCGACGCAATCACACCCGAGGCCTGGTCCTCCGGGGAAATGAAAGTATCGGATGACTACAAGGGATCGCTCGCTGCTGTTTGGGCGAAGAAAGTGAATGGCTTGCTAAACCTGACAATTGCCGGCAGATGCAATTCAAAATCGGCACCAAATGGAAAGAAGATAGGCAACTTCATGGTGGTGATTTACGGGCGGTCGCCCATAGAGGCGGGTTTCGACATTCAAAGCCAGGCCAACGTCAATTTCTGGCTGGGGCAGCTTTCGAGCATCACGGTTGACTCAGACTGTTTGAGCAAAGAAGAGCCTGCCGCCGAAAAGCCAGACAAAGCATCAAGCGCTTCCAGCGACGCGGACGTAAAAAAAAACTCCATAACCGTCTTACCGGTAGTCTTTACTGAGCGCTTCCGCGAGTATCAAACACGCCTTACGGCATACCAAGAACGGCAGCTCGTGCTGGCAAAAAAACTTGAGGATGAGCGCAAAGCAAAGGAGGAAAGCGCCGCTCAACAAGCAAAAGCGATTGCTGAAGCCGCCGCCAAAGCACTCGCTGAGGCTACCGCTCGTGCAATCAGCGAGCGCAAGGCACCGGTCCGCGAAAAATCTTCGGAGAGCAAAGATAGTGAAGACAGCGAGGAAAGCACTCCCGCCAAAGAAGCACCAAAGGTAGCTTCCACAGGCGAGAGCGCCGATAAAGCCGCCGCTGAAAAGATAAGCGAAAGGAAGGCAAGCGACGCTTTTGTCAATTCGGCGCCCAGGGACGAGAAAACACCGGTCAAAATGGCTTCTTTGACCCCGCGTCTCGATCCGCCACCGACAACCGGCAATCAGTCCGGATGGGAGAGCCCGGCAGCGCCGCCGCAAGCAAAACTTCCCAGCGCCAGTGCCACGATTGTTCTGCCCGATCGGGCAGTAGCCGGTCAATTTCTAAGCGCATCCGTGATCGATCAAAACAAGAATGGCGAAAGCTCTGTGGAGTTGAGCTTCAACGGAGCGACACTGGCAACAGACGGTCAGGGCCGCGCACTGTATATGGTGCCAGAAGATGCGACTCCCGGGCACACTCTTCATGTCGCTCTGGCATCACGTCCAGAACTGCCTCCCGCTCAAGTCGAGCTATTGCAGCCCCTGTCCGTGCCTTCAGATCGAGAGCTTCCCAAAATCGACAAGGTCACGCCTATGCTCTCCAGCAAGAGCACGCTTGTTATCGACGGACATAATTTCGACGGTAACGCTTTGCACGACCGTATCTTAATTGACGCTTTCCACGAGGCGAGGGTGATCGCTGCATCACCCGTGCAAATTAAGGCGCTTCTGCCTCAAGGGATTGCTCCAGGACAGCACTCCATATGCGTTGGCAATGCGGGAATGCGCAGCAACTCTTCCCTGTGCGAGGTTATCGCCACAGAAATTCAACAGGACCCCAGAGAAGCCGGAAAAGACAACCTTTCAAAACTGATCATTAAGGTGCTGGGAACCACCAACCGCGTGCCGGTAAAGCTTACGAACAACACGCCTGATGTAATCAAAATCTCAAAAGGAAACGAATTGCGCTTCACCACACCCGGTGGCACGAACAATGCTGTGATTGTGAGCGTCCAGAGGCTCCGCAAAGGCGCCTTCAACGTTGAAGCCTCCATCGACAACTAGCTCCGGTTGCAGCCACGCTTCTTTTGCTCTCCGGACAGGCTGGCAGTTGGCGGCAGTTGTCACCATATTGTGTTGCCTTAAGCCGCCGACTTTGGCCCGTCCAATGACAGCACAGCCTGACTTTCTGCTCGACCCGGCACACGGGTCTCGGCTCAAGAGAATCTAACGAACAAGCTGATGAAGATGTCAGGCACAAACCTTCACACGGCTCCCCCGTAGAGGGGAAGGTCATCCGATATCGGATGACCTTCCCCTCTACGGGCCTGCGCCCCAGCCTATCACTTGCCAACCGGGCGCGACACTAACTTTTTCTAGAGGTTACGGTGGGGGTTAAAAAATGGGAACGTAGGCGAAAGTACACGTTTGCGATTGTTATGATGCTTGGCAGCCCGGTACTGAGCAAGCGGATTGATGTTTAGATGAAATACGCTCTCAATTCAGTGTCGAAGGCGACGGTTTCCGTTTGGAGTCGGCAAAATGCAAGAGAAAGTGTTCAGCTCGCGCCATTCCACAGCTTTAATCGAAGACAGTGCAAAACCCGTGGTGGCAGACAGCAAGCTACATAAAGCCAAGGATACGCTTGCGGTGCTCACTGCCGCATTGCCGGTAATCGGTGCTATTGGCACTCTATTTGTATGGTCGGTTGCTAATTTTTACGTCGGCAATGTGGAGATTCAGTTGGATAAGCCCTACAAAAGTTTGTCGGTAAAGGTTTACGACCATCGCGGACAAGAAGCAGCCTTCCACACGCCTCGCTTCCAGTTGATGCCGGGTGACTATCATTTGGTCGTCACCGTTGATGAAGCAGCAACTCAACACGCAGACACAACGGTTCGTTTTAGAGAGCAAGCAGTTGTGAAACTCCAGATTGAGGGGAATGCATCGGAGGCGCAGGCGCCAAAATTGTACAGGAAACGGTGGTGGCAATTTTGGCGAAAATGAAACTAAAGGAAAGGCGGACCACTTCTCGTTCCAAAGCGGCATCCGCCGAAATAGCCGCGATCATTCCAGGCGGTGTTGACAGCCCTTTTCGCTCCTTTCATGAGGTCGGCGGTCACACGATTTTTTTCGAGAAAGCCCGTGGATCACGACTAATCGATCTCGACGGCAATGAATACATCGATTATCTCGGTGCTTGGGGCCCGGCAATTCTCGGACATTGCCCGGAGAAGGTAGTCGAAGCGTGCAAAAAGGCGATAGAGAATGGTTCCGTATTTGGGGCTCCCCACTTATTCGAACTTGAACTTGCTCAACTTGTGATTGATGCCTTTCCTAGCCTTGACTCCATTCGCTTCGTCAACAGCGGGACCGAAGCTGTTATGAGTGCTCTCAGACTTGCCCGTGGATTCACAGGCAGGGACATCGTAATTATGTTTGAGGGTTGTTATCACGGACACAGCGATGTGGTCTTGTCCTCAACAGGACACTGTTCAAGCACAGGCATTCCAGAGGTGACGGCGCAAAAGACGGTACTGGCTAGATTTAATAGTGTAACTAGCGTTGAAGAGTGTATTTCCAAGTATAAAGGCCAAATTGCGGCAATAATTGTCGAACCGGTGGCTGGTTCCATGGGCGTCATTCCTCCCGCTCCAGGCTTCCTTGATTGTTTACGAAAACTATCCACAGACAACGATATTCTCCTTATCTTCGACGAAGTTCTTACTGGACTGCGTATCGCCCTAGGCGGAGCGCAGTCGCTCTATGGTGTTCGTCCTGATCTAACGTGTTTTGGAAAAGCGCTAGGAGGCGGCATGCCTATAGGCGCATATGGCGGTCGCAGGGAAATAATGGATCACCTGCAGCCTTTGGGACAGGTTTACCAGGCGGGTACATTTTCGGGAAACCCTGTCACTATGGCCGGTGGCATCGAAATTGTCAAGCTTCTCGCAGACGATCAAATCTACGAAAGACTCGAGAAAAGATCACGACAGCTATTCGAGGGTGTGGGCGAGTTGATCCAAAAGCAAGGGCTCCCGGTGCAGCTGCAGCGCGTGGGCTCAATGTTCAGCATTATTTTTGCCGAGCGTCCGGTGAGGAATTATCAAGATTCACTTCTCATTGATAATAAGAGATTCGCTCAATTCTTCCACCACCTGCTTGATAATGGCATTTACCTGCCCCCCTCAGCAGTTGACGCTGCCTGCCTGTCAGAAGCACATTCAGAAGAAGAAATTGAATTCACCGTAGAGATGATGAAACGAGCCCTTGCAGCAGTGTTCTGATCTGACGGTGCTCCTGTGTCACCATCGAGACAAAATTCCTGAAAGGCCTGTTTTGGCTTCCTGATCACTCGTTTTTCCATTCTTTCCCTCAATGGATGCTCATGAGGTCCTCGGAGCGACTGCGTGTGGATTAATCCGCACTATGCGTGGTGACACATAAGTGGATATTGCACTTCCGGGAATGGGGTAAGAATGCAGGCAGACCTCAAAAACAGCATCTTCGCGCCACCTGGCTCTATCTTCATAGAACCAGTGGCCAATGAGAAATGGTTGAACGTATTTCCTGCTTATACCGTGGAAGATCTCTTTCGTAAAAGTGATAAATCGCTCCACGGCTCGAGTAAAGTCTTCAGAGACTTCCTCCGCGCCACTGCCGCCCGTTTTCTGTCCAGCCTTCTGAGTACGCCGTACGTATCGATCTCCAGGAAGCCTTTCAACAAATCCGTAAAGCTCGAGAACAGTAAGAGGGGCGGACAATTCCTTGGCCTCAACGTCCAGTTGTGTGTATTCCGCTGAAAGCGGCCGCTTCTACCGCTAATTGCCGGCCGCCTGCCAAGAGAATTTGGCTTTAGATTACGACGCTGGTTTTTTGTTCTGATTGCATGGTATCAGGTACGGTGCCTCCTGTGTCTCAGGGTTAT
>DATNRC010000110.1:0-10120 GCA_036703705.1 Candidatus Obscuribacterales bacterium | reverse complement strand
CTCTTTGCCTCGAAGAGGTTGTCGTCTGGCATTCAGGTGGGAAGCCTGACTCTCAACTACAGAGGTAGATGATTACAGTTGCGGGACAGCGGTGGAATCGCACCACACTTCCCCCACCAGACCGGCTCGGAGTCACCTCTTTGCTGGTCCCTGACTTTGCTGAATGCTCAGCTTGATCTCGAAAGATCTCCCTGTTGGGATTGCGACGCAAAAGACATTAACATCGGCGCATTTGCAATGCAATTCCCATCATCGGCAATACACTCGCTATACGTTGCGATTGGATGGCGCTTGCCGGGATCGGGTCTCCCGCCTGGCCAATCTAATTTTGATTAACGCCCGGCGCTATATAGTTTTAGCTGTGGCCTCGATGGGAATTCACATCATATGGCAGCCGCTTTGCGCCACCTTTTCATCCTCCTGCGGAAAGAACTTCTGTATATCTTTCGCGTGCCGGATGTTCTTATCTCGTCTGTCCTCATACCGATGGTGATTTATCCGTCCATGCTCATCGGCGCGGCCGTTTACGGTTATTTGATATCCAAGGACAATGAGCGCAATGTGTATAAAGTAGCTTTTGTCTCGCCTTGCAGGAAGACTGACTGGCTGAACGATGCATTTAAGATCAGCAAGCAAATCAAGATAGTCTCATCCTCCGATGCCGATCGCGACCTCAGAAAGGGAACGATCGATCTTGCCGTCTATGGCGACGAAACAGCCGCCGACATTGAAATTCGCTACAACGAATCAGAACTTAAGTCGTCTTCCGCGGTGCCATTCCTTCGCCAGCATTTGGACACCTATGAGAGCAACCGCCTGAGAAAGGCCATGAAGAGTCGGGGTTTGCCCACCCGTGATCTGCGCGCGTTTACGGTCAGAATGAAAGATGTAAACACAGCCGGCGCGGGTAAGAGCCGCAAGGCAGACTTCGATGAGGCAATCGCACCGCTTTTGCGTTATGGAATTCTCTTCATGATTTTCTTTTTGATTACGAACGCGCGCTCTTCAGCAGTATCACCGGCGGTGTCTATGCTTGTCCAGGAGCGCGATCAGAGGACACTTCAAGCCACGCTCGCGCTGCCTGTAAGCAGAGACATACTGATTCTTGCCAAGGCGCTGACCGTGGTGATCATGGCATTGCTTTCGGTGTTGATCAATATTATCGCCCTGATTGCGCTGATTGTCTCATTTATGCTCATCATAGCCTCTCGAGGCGTCGGCCCTGAGATGGCGGCGGAAACGTTCAGCACGGCAACTTTGACGGTAGTAATGACAATCGCCATTGCCGCCCTTCTTGATGTTCTCCTTTCCTCTTGCATCTTCCTCCTGCTGTGCGGGTACACACGCAGCACGAAGGAAGCGCAATCGTATTTGATCATTGCAAGCTTTGCCATGATTGGCATCTCCATAACCGCATTGTGGCCGGGTTTGACCCTTAACGCATGGACTGCCGCCATTCCACTGGTCAATTTGATGCTTGTGATCAAGGCGGCTTCCAAAGGAACGGCGACCGCGCTTCCTGTTTTCATCGCTTTTGCTGAATCTCTCCTGCTAATATACGTTGTTGTGCATTTAACGTCATCGAGATTGCGCCAGGAGTCGTTCATACTGAAGCAGGAAGCGCGCCTACCTTGGCGAAAGAAAATAAGCGGGAGCGGGCATTGACGATCGAGGTCAAAGGAATCAAGAAGTGGTATTACGATCGCAAACGCGGCGAATTTGCCGCGGTCGACAATGTCTCGTTCGAGTGTCGCGCAGGGGAGATCTTCGGTTTGCTCGGACCTAATGGAGCAGGCAAAACAACCTCGCTGCTTATCATCACCACTATCTTGAGGCCTGATGAAGGAACAGCCGTAGTCAACGGTTTCGATGTGCTTACAGCGCCCGACAAAGTGAGGGAGCAGTTTGGCTTCATATCTCATGACGCGGCTCTTTATGATTTGCTGACGCCGCGAGAGACGCTTCGCTTCGTGGGCGAATTGAACAGAATACCTAAGGCACGTCTGAACGATCGAATCACTGAATTGGTCGCTCTTCTCGATATGAGAGATTTTGCTGATACGCGCTGCCAGGCGCTTTCCACAGGGATGAAACAGCGTGTAGCGATCGCCCGCGCGCTGGTCAACAATCCGCCTGTGATGATAATGGATGAGCCGACGAGCGGTCTGGATGTACTCACCATGCACTCGGTGCATGAATTGATACGTCAATGCAAATCCATGGGCAAGTGCGTGCTTTTCTCAACTCATATCATGAGCGAAGCTGAGCGGTTATGCGATCGCATCGGCATTATAAATAAGGGACAGATTCACGCCATGGGTACTCTGGACGAATTGCGCCGGCAAACGGGCAAGCAGTCTCTCGAAGACATCTTCCTCGATGTCGTGACCGGAGTCACAGAGCATGCTTGAGGAAGTCATGATCCTCTCCCGCAAGGAATTCCTTGAGTGCTTTCGGGAATTGAGATCATTTGTTTTCTTCCTGGCTTTCTGCAGCTTCTTCTTTCCGCAGTTCGTCATGTTCGGCAATCCGCAAATAAGCAGCGCTATGCTCGAAGACGCGATCAAAAAAGACAAGATCAAACTCGGCATCCACGGCGCAGGCGACATCGTTCGAGATGCGCTGAGAAATCACGAGGACATCATAGTGTCCGATTGTGACGATCCAGATCCGGGCAAAGCCGTAAAAGATGAGAAGTTCGACATCGTGATAAGTATTCCTCCAGCGCTCAAGACGGAGCCACTGGCAAAGTCGCATGATATCCGGCGAGCAACCGCCGGCGATGGAAGCAGCGAGACAGATGCCGAGCGCGAGGATGCTCCCGGAGTCAAGGCGAGAAGCACAATCCCCGAACTGACGGTGATGTACAACGCGCAGAAGGATGCTCCCGGAGTCAAGGCGAGCAACAAAATCCCCGAACTGACGGTGATGTACAACGCGCAGAAGGAAACCAGCCTCACGTGGGTCATCACTATCGCCTCGGATTTGATCGACTACAACAAGCCGCTCCTGAGAAAACGCTTGAAAGAAATCGGCATCACGGAAGAACAACCCGGAGTGACATTCAAAAGCATCACGACGATGACCAAGGAAGACCACCTCGCGCCCCTCAGCCAGACTGTTCCATACGTCATCCTCTTTTTCATTGCCACCGTCGCCATCAGTGGCGCTATAGGCGGTATCACCATCGAGCGCGAAAACAAGCGCTTGCTTTATCTGCTGCTGATGCCCGTTCGTCGTACCAGCATTATTTATGCGCTGCTGCTCGTGCTGTCCGTTCTTTCCCTCATCCCCATCATCTTTGGCTTGCTCGCATTGTCGGGCATGTTTCAACTTCCTGCTGTCGCAGCACGCCTTGCCAAGCACGGTCTTGCCTTGAGCATCACTCCCGCCACGTTTGCCGCAACTGTGCTTTTGAGCGCAGTGCTATCGGCAGTCGTCACATCGAGTGCAGTTTTCTTTTCCACTCTCTACCGCAATGCTCAACAGGCGCGCGGCTACAGTCTTCTTTACATGGTCATTGTCAATGCTCTTGTCGGTTGGCTGCTAAGCGTCGGACTCTCGCATCCGATTCTTTGCCTGATACCAGTGGCCAATCTCACGGAGTGCCTGAAGCAGGTGCTCATCGGCGCCAATGACTGGTTTTTCCTTATCGCCAGCGTACTTACCTCCGCCGCATTCACGTATTTGTTTGCAAAGTGGTCTGCGCCTCTTCTTGGCCGCGAAGATTTGCTCATGGGTCTCGACAAGCCGCCGCGATTAAGACGTCGTCTGTTTCCTGGCTTTCCTGTCGGCAATCGCTCCTAAGTGAGAAAGAAGCTCCGGCAAGACTTCGCCAGACGGCCCGGCAAGAAAGACGTCGGCAATGACCGTAATTTCCGTGGCGTTTGGATTGACTTCGATAACCTTCGCGCCGCAACGCTTGCCCACAAAAGGAATAGATGCTGCAGGCTGAACCAATCCCGAGGTGCCGATGACGATAATCACTTGCGCAACTTCCGCAGCGCGCATTGCCTCATTGAGTTCTTTGTGAGGAAGCGCCTCGCCAAACCATACAACGTCCGGTCGCACATAACTGCCGCAATGACAGAGCGGCGGCTCCTCGAGACCGTAGGGCACATCGTTCTGCTGATGTCCCCTTTCGAAACACTTATGCCTCAAGATGTTGCCGTGAAGCTCCAGAATGCGAGTGCTGCCGGCGCGGGTATGCAAACCGTCGACGTTTTGCGTAACCAGCAAAAACTCAGGAATAAGCTTTTCCAGTTGGGCGAGAGCAAAATGTCCGGGATTCGGCTGCACATCACTGACAAGCTTGCGCCGCCAGTCATACCATTTCCATACAAGCGGGGGATCCATCGCGAATCCTTCAGGTGTAGCCAGTTCCTCGGGATTGTAATTGGCCCAGAGTCCCGTCATGGCATCGCGAAAAGTGGGGATGCCGCTCTCCTTCGAGACTCCCGCACCGGTGAGCACAACTACTCTTTTCGCATCACTCAACCACTGCGCCGCCCGCCGCAAGTCTTCTTTATTCACCTTGCTTCGCTCCATGCTGTTCCTGCCATTCGCGCTCGAGAATTGAATAGAGCAATGTATTGCGCCAACGCCCCTTCACCAGCCGCTCTTCCACAAAGCGACCCTCATGCCGCATACCGCATTTGCGCATCACGCCTGCAGAGCCGACATTGTCTTCATCGCAAGTGGCAAAAATGCGGTGCAGCTTCAGCTCGCTGAATCCAAACCTCATGAGCGCAGAAGCGGCCTCACTGCCAATACCGCGCCTCCAGAAGTCGCAATGCAAGACATAACCCATGGCCGCTTGCAAGGCGTCTTTGTCCACAATAGTCAGACCGCAGCCGCCGATGAGGCGTGAAGATTCATTGTCGACAATGGCGAATTCGAAGTGGCGGCGCGGCTTTTGGCGCCGCAGATCGATTGCCATGCGAATGAAATTTTTCGTCTCCTGCTCGGAATTCGGTCCCCATTCCATGTAGCGCACAACATCGAGGTTCGTCGCGTATTCGTGCACCTGAGCCCAGTCGCGTTCGTCTAGCTCGCGCAAAATCAATCGCGGTGTGCGAAGCTCCACTGTCAGTTCTCGTATCTGCTTGCCGGCCATTACAATTGCGTTTGCCAATGTGCCTCTTACTGTATCATGAAAGGCTTGAGGAGCAATCACAGAAGCGCAGCGATGACGATTTCCGACAGGCAAAAACAGCTGCTCGAGCAAGGACTGCCGGCAGAGAGCAGCCGTGAGCAACCACTCGATGTCAGTCCTCTTTTCAGGTCGTTCAAATTCGGCCGGACAGTTTTGAAAAACCGCATAGTCATGGCGCCCATGACACGCGGGAAGTCTCCAGGCGGCATCCCAACCGGCGATGTGGCCCGCTATTATGCGCGGCGTGCCCTGGGCGGAGTGGGGTTAATCATCACGGAAGGAACGCACATGCGGCACGAATCGGCGCAGGGTTATCCGGACGTGCCTTTTCTTGCCGGCGAGGAGGCGCTCGAGGGATGGCGGAAGGTTGTACATTATGTGCACGCTGCCGGCTGTCCGATCATTCCCCAGCTCTGGCATGTGGGAAGCTATTTGCGTCCCGGCTTCGATCGAGGCAGGCGAATTCCGCGGCTGGCACCGTCTGCGGTAGCACATCCCGGCCTGGCAGGACTATCGAGCGAAAACGTGCCCAAACGCATGACCGATGCGGATATCGAGAAGGCAATCGACAGTTTTGTCGAAGCATCTCTGAATGCCAGACAAATTGGATTCGATGGTGTGGAGATTCATGGTGCGCACGGCTATCTCATCGATCAATTTTTCTGGCGCCTGACGAACAAACGGCTCGATCGATTCGGCGGCTCATGGCGCGATCGCTCCCGGTTTGCGGCCGAGCTCGTAGCGGCCGTAAGAAAAGCTGTGGGGACGGATTTCCCGATCGTATTTCGTTTTTCAAACTGGAAACTCAACGTTTATGATGAACGGGGACGATTAGCCAACAGGCCTAAGGAACTGGAGCAGATTCTTTCGCCCCTGGTTGCAGCGGGAGTTGACATTTTCCACGCCAGCACAAGACGGCTCGACACAGCTGAATTTGCCGGTTCTGATCTCAATCTTGCAGGCTGGACGAAGAAGATCACCGGTCTTCCTGCGATAAGCGTCGGCAGCGTCGGACTGACGACAGATATGATTGCCGAACGGCAGGGCGAAGCGGTGGCTAATGCAGCACTCGATAGATTGATTGAGCGCCTGCGCAACGAGGAATTCGATCTGGTCGCCGTGGGCAGAGCATTGCTTGGCGATCCGAACTGGTGCGACAAAGTGCGCCACGGAGCCTTCTCAGAAATCATGCCTTACAATAGGGCGTGTTTGGATCGCCTGTTGTAAATACCAAATCGGGAGGTTGTGCAAATGAGCATGCCTAAGATTCAGTTGCTTGTGTTTGCAGCTGTTTTTTCCACACTCCTCACAGCGCTGCGCGAGATGCCTTGTTACGCACAGAGCTTCATTTCCAAGAGCGGGCCCCCGACCTCCACTGCAGAGGCCGACGCTGAGCCATCTAATCTTGCGCCAGGCAAATATCCCGATTTGGACGCTTATCTGCAAAACATCGCCCAAAAGGCCAAGACGAGCTGGGTGAATCCGCGCCCGAAGGATACTGATCCGCCAGTGATGGTGAGTTCGTTAGTTATCATAAGTCAGTCCGGCCGCGCCGACATTGCCATGACTGACGCCGGCAATGCCGCCGAAGCGCAAGCTTTGAAAAAAGTGATTAACGGAGCCTTCACCTCCCTGACTCCGCTTCCTTCCTGCGTAACAGGGCCACTCAGCGCACTTCTCACGTGTGTGGGAAAATCAGTGTCAATCACCTTCACTTTCGAGGACAAAGATAATAAGAAACTGAGGCGGAAGACAGATTCTTAATGGCAGACGAAGAGATGACTGATTCTTTGATTACCGTTGTAAGATCTAATTGACTTCCACATAAGCAATACGCAATTTGCTCGAGTCCGGGCCACCTTGGAGATTGAAAAACATGCCGCAAGTGCAAGTGAAGGCATCTGCCAAAACAGCTTTCAAGCAAGAGATAAAAGCCAATGGTCATACATTCGTGTCTGACGCACCGGCGTCCGCCGGCGGATCAGCCGTAGGACCGGAACCTCATGAATTGTTGCTCGGCGCTCTGGGGGCTTGTACTTCCATAACGCTGCAAATGTACGCGCAGAGAAAAGGCTGGGATCTGAAAGATGTCACTGTCACAGTGACCGAAGAGCGCATTGATGATCCCGAGCATCCAGGACGGGCTATTTCCAAAATCTCTCGCGAGATAGCCGTAGATGGAGAATTGACTGCCGAGCAGGTCGATGTGCTTAAAGGCATCGCTGACAAATGCCCGATACACAAGCTTTTGTCGGGGCCGAAATTGATCGAAACAAACATCAGTCTCAACTAAACAAAAATGCTGAGTCTTCAAATGCTTGAGGCTCTGCTTGAAACAGAGCGGCTCGGTCGTGCTCGCAGTCACGCAAACGAAATCTGGGATTGCATCGGCTCCACAAATACCCGTGCCGCTGAGCTGGCGTCCGAGGGAGCTCCCGAAGGGGTTTTTGTTGTCGCCAGGCAGCAAACCGCGGGCCGTGGCCGCCTGGGACGAACGTGGGTATCGCCTCCTGATGCCGGCCTCTATATAAGTGTCATTCTGCGGCCAACGACTCCGCCTTACAAACTACCCGTCATCACTCTTGCCTGTGGCGTCGCAGCGGCAGAAGCGATCGCATCTGTCAGCCGCGTGCGTGTGGGATTGAAATGGGTAAACGATCTCATAGTCGATGGGCGCAAGCTCGGCGGAATACTGGCTGAGATGCCGGCAAACACAGCTACCTCAGCTCTTCCTGCCGCCATCGTTGTGGGGATTGGCATTAACGTCGAGCTCGATCCAGATCAAATTCCTCCCGACTTGAAGGATACAATCACATGGTTGAGCCGCATCGATTGCCAGCCGCCAGACCGAAATTTACTGGCTGCCAGGCTTCTCACACGAGTAGAGAAGGTTTACGATCAAATGCTGGCAGGTGAAATCTCAGAAATCTTGGATCGCTGGCGTGCTCTGTCAGTAACGTTGGGGAAAAATGTACGAACCGAAAGCAGTGGCAAGACCATCGAAGGAACGGCGATAGACATCGACGACAGCGGTGCGCTTATTGTTGAGACTTCTACGGGCATAAGGCAGACGCTGCACGCAGGAGAGATTTCTATCCGCACTCCTGAAGGAAGGTATTGTTAGTCTCTGCCGCCAGTAATGGGGCGTCGCGCAGAGCCCGATAGGCGATCGTCTCCAGGACTGGTGCTCTCCATTTAAAGCCTGGGGTAGTGTTAGATTTTTGCGGAAAGATCTAACACGAGATGAAAGCCTTTCTGCCGAGAATGCCACGCCTTGGGAAAAAGTCCCAAGCAACGCACTCGGGAAACCAGTGATCGTCAGAAACGCTACGCCAGTTTGGTTCTTCGCAACGCTGCCGATGGCCTCGTTAGATTTTCGCCGAAAGATCTAACATGACCCAACCCGCCGCGAGGAATGCAAGGCAGGAAAGCCTTCCCAGGAGTTTATCCTGAAGTCAGGTGTTGGTCGCAGTTCTAGTAGCTGATCAAAGAAAAGACGTCTATCTCTTTCGGCAGTTTCGTTCTTCCGTTCAAGAATGAAAGCTCGCTGACGAAACCGATGCTCACAACATGAGCGCCAATCTTGGTCAACAACTGATAGGCGGCGCCTGCCGTTCCACCGGTGGCGAGCAAGTCATCGATCAACACCACGCGGTGTCCGTGAGCGACTGCATCGACGTGCACTTCAACGGCGTCGCTTCCGTACTCGAGATCGTAGGAGACGCGCTCGACTCTGTAGGGTAACTTCTTCGGCTTGCGAATAGGCACAAAACCAACGCCCAGCCTGTAAGCGATTGCCGGAGCCAAAATAAAGCCACGCGCTTCGATGCCGGCTATCATGTTAGGCTCGAACGATTTGCAGTGTTCGGCCATAACGTCAATTACATAAGAGAACGCCTGACCGTTCTGCAAGAGCGTTGTCAAGTCCTTGAAGATTATGCCCGGCTTTGGAAAATCAGGAATATCTCTGATGTTCGATTTGAGCCATTCAATCTTTTCAGCCGAAAGTGGCAGCACAGCGCCGTCTTTGGACTTGGCTTCTTGAGAAGCCTTATTCGTCACACTCATCTGTCAAAACAACCTCTCTGGCTTCTTCCGTTTCGGGACAATCTGCCATTTGCTTTTTGTCATCCGCCAACTCAATGTGGTTAGGCGAGACTGCTAATTGTATCTCCTTCAACGGGCTGTCTGCACACCATTGCCGAAATTCCCTCACGGCAGCAAGCGCGTCCGAGAGTTGTCTGAATTCAGCGAGGTCTTCCGGTTGCCCTTCCGGCGCACCGATCAGGTCCAGAAAAAGGATGCCGTCTTCGGCATACCAGTCTATGACATGAAGTTTACGAAAGACTGTCAATCCGAGAGCTGCCGCCATTTTGCTTGTGCCGAGAGCGGCGGTC
This sequence comes from Candidatus Obscuribacterales bacterium, assembly GCA_036703705.1. Lineage (GTDB taxonomy): Bacteria > Cyanobacteriota > Vampirovibrionia > Obscuribacterales > Obscuribacteraceae > DATNRC01. The sequence goes on along the minus strand of DATNRC010000110.1, from coordinate 568 downwards.
AGCTTTTCAGCGTGAACTTCTCCACCCTTTTTGTTTACGGCAAACTTCACAAGCCCGAAGAGATGTTTCAAAAAGTTTGACGGCTCATCCAGAGGAGTCTGATGATGTCCCAGGAAATAGACGTTTTTCGCTCCCGTCTTCACAAGAATCTCTTTCAACACTTGCATAGAAGGTGGAGCTTGCCAGATTATGAGATTAGAGGCCGCGGCGAGAGCTGTCCGGTCGACGAAATTGAAACCGGGCACAGGCGGCTCTGTTTCGGCAAAAATAGACATATCGCTGCCGAGTTTTTGGGCAGCGCGCGTCAGTATTGCGCGCGAATCTGGAAACGAGCGCAACTCTTTCCATATGCTCATCTGCGAGCGAATCACTCGCTGCGCATCGGAAGCGACCGTTGCCGGCTGGGGCGCGACATGATCCGTTTCGGCGGATTCCGGCACCACAGCTGGTGCCTCGTTCAACTTCCTTTCGGTGATCATCAGATTGAGCGAAATGTCGGCGCCGTCCGATTCACGCCTCCAGTCGGAAAGAACAAGCTGCAGCCTGTCTCTGCCGTTGAAAGTATTCA
>DATNRC010000109.1:0-9315 GCA_036703705.1 Candidatus Obscuribacterales bacterium | reverse complement strand
AAGGTTTTGACACGCTACGGCTTGACGTTTACTTACGTTGACGGATCCGATCTGTCCGCGATTGAAAAAGCGATTACGCCCAAGACGAAGATGCTCTGGTTTGAAACGCCGACCAACCCCCTGCTCCGGCTTGTGGATTTGAAAGGACTGGCGGAGATTGCCAAAGCCGCCCATGAAAATCGAAAGGAGCCGATCATAACGGCCGTCGATAATACGTTCGCCAGCCCCTATCTGCAAAATCCGCTCGATTACGGAATAGACATCGTTGTTCATAGCACAACCAAATACATCGGCGGTCACAGTGATGTCGTGGGCGGTGCCGTGATCACCAACGATGAGAAAGCCTACGAAACGATCAAATTCCATCAAAATGCTGTCGGCGGCACGCCGGGTCCTTTCGACTGTTACCTGACCCTGCGCGGCGTCAAGACACTGGCTCTGCGCATGCAGGCGCACGAACGCAATGCCATTGAGATTGCCAAATATCTGGAGAAGCATCCGGCGGTGGAGAAAGTTCTTTATCCGGGGCTGGCGTCACACAGGCAGCACGAACTGGCCAAGCGCCAGATGCGCGGCTTCGGCGGGATGGTTTCTTTTGTCGTCAAAGGCGGTCTCGACAATGCCAAGAAAGTGATGGGCGCAACGAAACTATTCGTGCTTGCCGAAAGTCTGGGCGGCGTGGAGTCGCTCATGACTCATCCGGCAGTTATGACACACGGAGCTGTGCCGAAAGAATTGCGCGAAGCACGCGGTTTCGTTGATGGACTGATAAGACTGTCGGTCGGCATCGAAGATATAGAAGATTTGACTGCCGATCTTGATGCAGCTTTGTCAAAAGTAAAGGTGCTTTCGAAAGCCGGATAAGTCGTCCCCAGGAGGAAGCGCTATTGCCGCGCCCATGCCGGCTCCGTCTCGGCTTACAGGGTCATCCGATAGCGGATGACGGTTGCAAAGGGCGGGCTCAGAATTTGCTGCTCTGGGAATATCGGCGCGAGGCGATTTGTCCATAGACGCGGCTTCTTGTCTGCCTGCCGTCGGCACCACATGCTGGCGTCCATTCTTCGGAAAGAGGCGCTCTGTATTCGTACGTCATGAGCTTCGGTGCGAGCAATTCGGCCTGCCCTTGTTTGGCGGCCAGGCGTCCCTCGACTTTGCTTGCTGCAAGACGTGCTTCGACCTGCTTGGCTTTCAGCTGCGCTTCGGCTTGCCGGCGCATGAGCACGCCATTCAGATCGTGCGAAACCAGCTTGCTCGAGACCGTTGGATTTGGTCTTTGCGTTCCGTCCGGGTTCCTGCCGATTGGAAATGCGACATGATTTTGCTTCGGATAGCGTCTTTTTTCAGGGGGTTCTTTGATGGGCTTGAAGTACACTTCCTGGCGCAGCTTCATCGAGCCGGGCTTGACGCGCTTGTAGCCGTGGACTGTGGAGTAGATTGGATTCCAGTGCCAGTGCTTGAGATTGGGATTGCCTTTGATAAGTGTGCGCTCCCAGCCGCGAGTCTCGATGGTGCCGATCGTTTCGCGCATGATCGGATTTGTTTGTTGCGCTTTAGCTTGTGACGCGCTCAATAACACGATTGCGATTGCGGAGAGTTGAAGAATGGAGCGAAGTCTCATCGGTATCCGGTCCATGTCAGGAGGATGTGAGCCTTTTATACAAGGTTGCAGGATGATGCGCAAGTTAAACGCAAGGCTTGTTTTGCCGTCTTGCAAGGGTGAAAATTTCCTGCTCTTGATCATGTAAACCCGCATCAAATGTGCATTTCGCTCAAGCCCTCGCTGCTGATTTTTCTTCTGCTTGTTGTGCCGCAACTACGTATTTCCCGCACTGAGATCGGGAAAACCGTCATTGTTTTTGACATTGGCGGCTTGGTTCGCAACGACAAATCTGCGACGATCTACAATTCGGCAAGACATATGGGCGGCGGCGAGGTTCATGCGCGAGGCAATGGAGTCGAAGGTTATGGACAGTCAGAAGGCGAGCAATTTGGCATTTCTGGGCATGGGGGTGATGGGCAGCGCAATGGCTGCAAATTTGGCTCGGGCCGGTTTCTCTGTAAGAGTCTGGAACCGCACGCCGGGCTCCCCTAGAACTGAGACAGCGGTGGCGGCGGGAGCGCATTTGGCAGAGTCGCTGTCTGAGGCCGTATGCGATGCTGAAGTTGTTTTTTCATGCCTCGGCGACGTCGATGATGTTTACCAGGTGCTGGCCGGGGAAAAAGGAGCAAGCGTGCATGCGAAGCCGGGCACCATTTTCGTTGATTTGAGCACGATTGGCCCAAAGGCGGCGCGAAACATGAGCTCTAATCTTGCGGCAAAGTCACTGCAATTCATCGATGCCCCTGTGACGGGCGGGGACATAGGGGCGCGCAATGCAACGCTTACGATCATGGCGGGCGGCGACGAGCAAACATTTGCTTTCGTGCGCCCGCTTCTAGAAAAACTCGGCAAAACTGTTCGCCTCTGCGGTCCTGTTGGTGCGGGACAGGCGTTGAAATTGTGCAATCAAGTGCTGTGTGCCGTAAACATGATCGCCGTATGTGAAGCGCTGCTGCTGGCCGAGCGTCTTGCCGTCGAGCCGGAGCTCGTCGTCGATGTGCTGAGTGGTGGCGCCGGTGGTTCATGGGCGCTCTCCAATTTAGGCTCGCGAATAGTCAAAAAGGACTACGCGCCTGGGTTCGCATTGAAGCATATGATAAAGGACCTGCGCTTGATTGAAGAGAACTTGGGCGAAATCGAGCAACTCCTGCCCGGGACGAGGCTGGCTGAAAAGCTCTTCAAAAGATTGGGGCAAGACGATCGTTCTTTCTACGAGACTCAAGGCACTCAGGCAATGGTCCTTGCCTACCGACAAGGCGCCGCTTGCAGTTGAGCTCTTAAGTACTCAGTAATTGCCGTAGGAATCTTCTCAAAAGGAAAGAGTCGCCAGCGACAAAAAGGCGGTTAAGTATTGTGAAAAGCGCAGGCGCGCATTTGCCCCGGCGCTCGAGCGTGGCGTCTTTCAATCGTGAAGATCGATCGCCCGGTGCGGGAGCAAATGTCAGGCTCTGGCGTCTCAGATCGCAACTTCGCGGATCTTTCGATTTTTATGCCGCGGCAGGGTTTATTTCCCGAAAGAGCGTCAATATGAATTGGAGGTAACCAATGCGCGATAGCCGGCTTTACGAAACCGCCAAACCGCAAGAAGCTGTTACCGTAAAGGGTCAGGGTAAAAAAGTGGCTCCTGCGACAGGTATTTTTTACGTGGACGACGACTCGGTTATTCGAGCCTGCCTGAAGTCGCTTTTGCGGAAGATCGCGGATTTTCAAATTGTCGGTGAGGCGGCCGACGGTGACGCCGCGGTTGAGGGAATTCTTGCCGCCAGGCCGTCGGTTGCTCTTGTGGATATCGGTTTGCCGAAGATGAACGGCATAGAAGTGGCTCGCCGGGTCAAAGCATCATTGCCTGATGTGCGCGTTCTCATGCTCACTTCCAGTGAGGCTGAGAATGACATATTTGATTCCCTTGACGCCGGCGCTGACGGATATGTGCTGAAAGGCGATTTTTCAAGCAATTTAGAAGTAGCGATAAGGAGTGTGCGCGTGGGAGCCGTCTGGCTAGATCCGGGCATCGCTCGTTTCGTGCTCAAAGCATCTCACCGCCCTGTCCATGGGCAGGCCGCTCAACCTGAGGCTCTCTCCAAGGAAGAAGAAACATTGCTTGGCAAAGTCGCCGACAGCAACTGCCAAGACGGTGTTTGCCTGGTGGATCCTTCCTTTGTGAAAAAACTGAGGCGCTTTCGCACTGCCGAGTTCTGACCCGGCTTTTTGAATGCATAATGATTGTCAACACGCCCCTAATAATTAATCCAGGAAGCTCATCCGGCACATGGTCTGTAAGGCGGTGACAAAATGCTGTCGCCGCGCGCCTGGCTTCCTGTCCGTCCCTGGATGACCTGTTTCTCGGCGGCGCAAAAGGGCTCACTTAGCTCCTACTTCCCGGGGCTTGGCGCTTGTCCGGTGCTTTCATTGTTGGCTGGAGCTTGAGGCTGCGCGGCGTTTTGCTCTTTAGCCGGCGCTTCCGACTCACCGCCATAGAGCTTCCACAGGATGTTCGCCGCCTCGCCCCGCTTCATTTTGCGTTGCGGGCGCAGATATTTGTCATCGTCCTTTGTCGAATAGGGATTGCATGCAAATGCTTGTTCCAGAACGCCTGCTTGGTGCGCCACCGCGACCCATTTGCGGGCCCAATCGTCGACGTCTCCCACGTCTTTGTAGGTTACTGTGCTGTATTCGCTTGTGCTGGGGTTGTACCGCAAATACTTGTCAACGTCCGCATCTTTCAGTTTCTCAGCACGAGAGCGCTTGCCTGAGAACGTTCCATACATGACGGCGAATTCCTGACGCGTGATGTGCTGTTCGGGCTTGAATTGCTTTTGACTGCTGCCTTTCACTGTGTAGCCCTGCACCATATTGGCTCTGGTGGCGCCCTCGATATCGGCATAATACTTATTGGCGGAATCCACATCCGAATAGGTGGGTGTGGCGGCGATTATGGGCTGAACCTGTCTGATGCGCACCATCCAGCGCGTGAAGTCGGCGCGCGTGACGGGGTCGTTCGGTCTGAATCTCTTATCGTCTGTTACGTCGAAAACACCGGCTTTTGATGCCTGACTGAGCGTGGACTGAAGCCGCGAGTCTGCGTCAGTCAAATCAGTAAAGCTCGTGCTCGTGCTTCTTGCCGGCGTCGAGGCTGATGTTATGTTTGTGGTTTGGCGGGAGGGTTGAGTTGTGGCTCTCGCTATTGTGGTGGTCGAAGAAGACGTGGTTGTCGAAGCCGGCCGTGTTGAAACAGCCGCTGCGTCAACTGAACGGCTGTTGAGCGCCACTGCATAGGAGACGAAGAAGGAGTCAACAATGAGAAGGGCGCCGATAAATATGCTGCTTGGCTTCCACACGCGATGTCCTCCCGTGAATGAGGCGTTGGGCAGATTTTATCTCAATGGCAACCATATTTTGCCGGGTGTGACCGTGCCCGCGTCCCTTTTGCTGTTTTTGAAGTTTTCTGCACTAATTAAACGCGTGTACTGTACAGACCACCGGCAACGGGCTAGGATCTCCCCGCCTGGAGGAACAGAAGATGGAGAATGCGGTTATGCAGCAAACCGAAGCATGTGTGGACACGGCCTTGCTTGATGAGATGGTGCACTGGATCAAAACATTGAAAGACGTCGGCGTATCGCCTGATACCGCTGCGAAGTGCACAACGGACTTTTTCATCGCGGCGGGCGTGGCTACGACCGAGTACTGGGAAGACGAAGACGAAGAAGAAGACGTCGACTACTGAGCGACGCACGCAGGCTCGTGAACAATTGTTTGCGACTCTTCCTGCTTTCGTGCGCAAAAGCTGTTTTGCCCACAGAGTGTCCAGGGTAGCCTGCGTTCCCTGTTTTCGTGCCGCGAGACCGGTGCCTGTCTATGCTCATCGCTGAGGATACATTGCTTGAGAGGAGCGGCTTTAGACGCCGTGTCGGTCTCTTTTTGCGATGTGCCTCGGCGATTTTCGTCTGTGCATCAGCTCTTTCGCTTGCGGCTTGCCAGGAAGGCAAACAAAAAGATCCGCGCAGCCTTACGGCGATGGTATCCGTTGAGGGGTCCGACACCATGGCTCAAGTGATTCGAACCTGGGCCGATCAATTCATGAAAATCAATTCCTCCGTGCCGGTATCAATCACGAGCGAAGACTCGGGAGCCGGCATCGCAGCGCTCATCAACCGCACGACGGATCTGGCTGCGGCCTCTAGAGATCTGACAGCCAAGGAAGAGCAATTGGCAAGGTCGAAGGGCGTGCGTTTGAAGCGTGTGACTGTTGCCCGAGACGCAATTGCCGTTATTGTCAACGGCAAAAATCCTCTATCTCATCTCACGATGCAGCAGCTGAAGAAAATATATACGGGCGAGATTAAAAATTGGTCGAGTGTGGGGGGCGGCAACGAAGCAATCGAGGCCTTATCTCGTGAACCAGGCTCCGGAACGGGCAAATATTTCAAAGATCACGTCCTCGGCGAGAGCGCATACGGCAAGAGCTTGAAAATAGTCAATTCTCATGAGTCGATTATCGAAGAGGTGGGGAAAAATCGGCAGGCGATAGGTTACACGAGCATCGGTCTTGCCACCGCAAATAGTGGCAAAGTAAAGATCCTCGAGCTCAAGCTCGTCAAAGGCGCGGAAGCTGTCGGGGCATCTAAAGCCAGCACCACCGGCTATTATCCGCTCAGTCGTCCGCTTTTCATTTTTATGGATGCTGAGCCGAAGGAGTCGGTAAAGCAATTCGTTGATTTCTGCCTGAGCGCTGCCGGGCAGAAGACAGTCGAGGCTGCCGGTTATGTGAGTATAGGTGACGGCAAGGCCGATTAATTGCCGTCCTCATTCATTCCCGTGGGCACGAAAATGCTGGCAATGCACAGCAGCGCGAACATCCCCATAAGGCCCTTCAAATTCTCGTCGAGAGTCTCCAGTGTGAGGTGTCTCATCGTCGCTGCCGCAACGACATAGAGTCCCATCGATGACGCAAGCAGTGACCAGGCGATCATTACAATTCGCCGCCTGCCCTTGATGACGTCGAATATTCGTAAAAGAGGCAGAGCGACAAGCCCCAAGAATACGAGAGAAAGAGAGAAAGTTTCCGTTTGTCCGACAAAGAATTGAAAGAGCAGAAGGTCGGATATTACTGCCGCCAGCCATGCACCGCACACGGTGGCAGTGCCTTTTTCGTGCTCGTTCAATACGCGCTTGCCGAACGGATCCGTCATCAGCAATAAATTGAACAAATTTCGTGCCAGATAGGAAAAGAGAAAGAGCACAAACATCATGGCTCGCAAGGGGGGTATGCACACCAGCAAAACAATGAAAAAAAGCGAGGCCCGGCGGTCAAGATCGGAGACCCAGAGCGTGATGAATGCGCAGGGATAATAAAGGGGGTTGCGCGCCTTGAGCGCTTCCAGGATTCCTTCTCGCGCCCAGCGCGAATTGGGGTTGAGGCGCAATGCTTCCCGATAATGATCGGCTGCTTCGTCCGCTTTTCCCTGACGGAAGAGAATCCAGCCTTTGTTGGCATGCGTGGTGTGGCTTTCCGGTTCTTTGGCCAATGCCAGATCGATAGATTCCTCAGCTTCCCTGGCTCGGCCCAGACGTGTGAGCGCAATCGCCCTGGCGTTGAGACAATCTACATCGGTCGCTTTCAGCTCCAGCCCGCGATCGGCAAAGTCGAGGGCTTGCTTCCATGAATCCTGCGACAGCTGTATGTCGGCTGCTTGAGCAAAATATGCGGCACTATAGGGATTGAGGCGGATGGCTTCCTCGATGGCTTTCTGAGCATCGCCGTATTTTCCTTCCACGGAGAGCACCAATGCATACGCATAATGAGTAAATGAGTTGTCCGGCTCCAGCGAGATTGCCTCCCGGGCTTGTTGTTTGGCCTCGGACAATTTGTTTTGCGCCAGCATAGCCAGTGCCAGCATGGAACGCATGTGCGCATCCGACGGCGAGACTGCCAACCCTTTGCGAAACTCTTCCTCGGCCTGCCTGAAGCGCCTGTGATCGTAAAGAAGACATCCACGCTCGTAATGATCGCTCACGACAGCTTCAGGAATTTGAGTATGTCATCGTAGGCGCCGCCCTGATTTGAATAGAGGGCATAATTTTTGGCTGTGGCGAACCATTCGGCGGTTGACGGCCTGACGCATTTTATTGCCGCTTCCAAATCTTTGGTCGTTATCGGTTTGGGAATGCCTTCTTTCATCGCTTGTTCCAGCTTGCATTCAACCGTCTGATCGACGACAGCGCTCAAGTCGGCGCCAGAAAACTTGTCTGTTTTGCGAGCCAGGTGTTCATAATCAATATTGTTGTCCAGAGGTTTCCCTTTGAGAAGAATGCGCAAAATCTCCGCCCGCGCTTTGATGTCCGGCGGCGGCACAAATATGATCCGATCGAATCGTCCAGGACGCCTGAAGGCAGGGTCCAAATGCCAGGGAGCATTTGTGGCCGCCAAGATGAGGATGCCCTCGTTGTTGTCATCAACGCCATCCAATTCCATGAGGAATTGATTGATGGCCTGGCGACCGCCATGTTTTTTCATATCTGCCCTGCTGGCCGCCAGGGCATCGACTTCATCGAAAAAGAGAACGCAAGGATTGTTGCGACGAGCGCTCTCAAATATATTGTGCAAATTGCGCTCGCTTTCGCCAAGCCACATGTCGAGCACATCGCTGATGCCGACGTGAACGAAATTAGCTTTGATTTCTCCCGCCGTGGCTCTGGCCAGATGGGTCTTGCCGCAGCCCGGCGGCCCGTACATCAAGATTCCACCGCCAATCTTTTTGCCGTATTGTTTGAACATCTCAGCATGCATCAGCGGGTAGATGATCTTCATCTTTATCTGCTCTTTGACTTCGTCCATGCCTCCGACGTCTTTGAATGTGGAGGTGGATTTTTCAACATCGACATCGAAAAATTCATCATCGTCATCGTCTGAAGCCGGAGCGGCCTTGACTTTGCCGTCGGCTGTCAGGCTCTGTCTTATGCTTGCGGAATGACCGAGACGTTCGGCAAGGGACTCGTCCTTTAAGGAGGCATCGGTTTCAACGGCACGTTCGTACTGTGCTCTGGCCTTTTCAATTTGCCCGTCATTAAGGAGAAGGCGAGCATAAAGCACAAGAGCGCGTGCAGGTGCATTGGCGTGCTTTACCAAATCCTCGACGACGACCAGAGCCTGCGTATACTTTCCCTGATGGTAAAAGACCTGTGCCAGTGAAGCCATTACGGCGACGTTCCCCGGCGACAGCGCAAGAGCTGTCGAATACTCCTTTTCCGCCTCGTCATAGCGCCCGGCGCCGGACAGGAGATCGCCCAGGTGGGCTCTCAAGGGAGCGTTGTCCGGTGATATTTTTAATGCTTCTCTAAGAGCGTTTATCGAATCTTCGTAAGCGGTCATTATGCCGTCGCATGGATGAAAGCCATTATCTGCCTTCATCTTGCCTGGATTTAAAGCAACTTAAACGCCCGGGCTCGAGAGTGATTACCGGCCACAAAAACCTTCAAGAAGAGGGGCAATACGAAAGTTATCAAGATTTTTTGTGCAAATGGCCCAGTTATAGCCTCGAGCGTTTAACTGCCCAACTGCTGGACCATTAGATTCGCCGGACTGAGAAGGTCATCCGATATCGGAAGAGCTTCTTTGAGGGGTGGAGGTGGCGCTGAAAAATGCAGGGGATGCCAAGATTTTGCCGCCAACGAGCCTAATTTTCCCCCCATCACGAGTTGTAAACAGCAAAAAT
>DATNRC010000108.1:0-3378 GCA_036703705.1 Candidatus Obscuribacterales bacterium | reverse complement strand
CCGAAGGCGATGCGAATTAGCGATCACTTGTACCTCCCGGGGTTGAGTTTGCTCGTGATGCCGATATGCGCTCAATCGCCTGCAAAAGTTTTTCTGCGGAGTCGAGGCGCCGCTCGATCTCCATTTCTGTGCAGGCGGCGATGAGGTCATCAATATCAGAGGCGATTCCGGGCAGGTGCTTAGATGGTCGCGAAACGGAAAGCGCCTCTGGATCTTTTCCTGTGAGCAGGAAGAAAAGAGTGCAACCAAAAGCGTAAATGTCGCTTGCCGGCTCGGCTTTGCCCCGGAATTGCTCGGGGGCAATGTAGGCTTGCTTGCCAATCAATGTACCGGTTGCCGCACCCTCATACTCATTGGCTGCACCGAAGTCGATAAGAATGACAGAGCCGTCTTTAGCAAGAACAAGATTGTCCGGCGTCAAGTCTCGGTGAATGATGGGCGGCGTCAGAGCGTGCAGATAGGCAAGGGTGCGGGCAATCTCGCGCCCCCAGGCGAGGATGTCGCTTTCGCTGCGTGGACCACTGACTCTTACCAGCTGACGAAGGCTGGAGCCGGGCACATATTCGAGGATCAGATAATCTCTGCCTTTCTCCACTATGTGATCTAGAACTTTGGCGATCGCTGGATGATCCAATTTCATCAAAAGGCGCGCCTCGCGAGCAAAGAGCTCTTTGGCTTTCTCGCGGGTTTTTTCGTCGACGTGGAGGGGAATGACGGATTCCTTCACTATCACCAGGCGCCCCCCGTCAGTCTCCGCCAGATAAACGGCGGACAAACCTCCGGAAGACATCAGTGTCACTATCTTGAATCTGCCGTCTTGAAGAGTAGCGCCTTTTTCGAGCGGAACAAAAGTCGTTGCGCCAAGATGGGCCTGAAAGTCCTCTTCCCACATGGAGGTGAAGTCGCGATCGGCTTCTAAGGGAGCATCTTCAAGATTGAGCGTTTTCTTGATAAGCGCCACTACTTCCGGTGACATCAAGCTCGAGCTGACCCAGTCGTTGAGAGCGGCACAAAGAGACTTCAAGTCCTTTTCTGAAAAGCGAGTCAGCTTCAGGGTCGCGTTGCCGCCCGAGAGGAAATAAAAGTTGAGCAGATTATCAATGTTCTCATGCTCATCGAGATCTTCGCTCATTCGGCGCAACTTTCTGGTGAGCGTTAAAGTGCCCAGCTCATCCCATTTGCGTGTGCGACGGAAGAGAAGCCCCGGACTTAAGAGGAGGGGAAAGGCTGCACCCTGGTTCGTCACGACGAGCTTTGTGTGCCGCCCCATTAACACCTGCAACAGTACGCCCGCTGCCAACGCGCTGAGTAATCCCGCGATTATGTATTCTTGAGTGGTGTACGGATCCGTGAATGTATCAAAACCCTGACAGCAGTTGCAGGACGTGCCGCAACTGCACTCCGCGCAAGTCATTGGCCGCTTCTTTAATGTGACGTGACTTACGGAAAAGCCGCCGGGAATACCGAAGTTTGCCACGTCCACGATTGTTCGTGCCGCGTGCATCGGCGTGTCCCGAAATAACGTGCAAGCGCATACAACGACTGTCATCAAAAAGCCTGCGAATATCCAGGCGGGCAGGACGTTGTAGCGGAGAATCAATCTGGAGTCGCTCACCTCTCTACACCTCGACTCAGTCCCATTACATTCGATGATAAGCTTGCTGTCGCTCCAACGTTGTTTCGTATCTTACATTTCTTGCTCTAAAGAAGACTTTCAGTACTATGGATAGCCAAAGACTAGGGAAAAGGAGAGGTGATTTCCCGGACGATGCGGCTTCTCCTTTGCCGACCGGGGGCTTTGCTATTCCGCGCCGGATGGGCTGCGACGACAGGCGAAAGCGTTTGCAGGATTTGCAATCTCAGTCGTGCCGATTGAGGGCTTTGCCCCTATTCCGGACTGGACGGAGGTCGCGTGCGAGATTCGTGATTGTTCAAGCTCAGGTAGGGCATAAGCTCGAGAAACAGTTGATCCAGGCTCGGTACTTCATTGAGGACGCGTGCTACGCCCAGATCCTGAAGCTCTTTAGCTGCTGCGGCACTGTATTCGGTATCGGATACGAACAGTATCGGTATGACGTGCAGCTCTTCGTCGGCTTTCAGTTCGCGCAAAAAATCGAGGCCGGACCCGCCCATCATCTGATGGTCGGCGAGGATGATATCCGGTAAATTCTTATGGGCGAGATAAAGGGCAAGGGAAACGTCACGAGCCAACTCGACATTGTACTCAAGCGATTGAAGAGCTGATTTAACCAGTTCCCCCAGAGACGAACGATTACTTGCAACCAGGATATGCCGTGCCATATCGGGTTACTCTACCACAGGACAAGGGTCTTCAGTCTTGCAGCGACCAGAGGCGAATGGTCTTGTCGTTGCTTCCCGTTGCAGCCTGTTTGCGATCGGGAGTGAAATCCTCGCTCCACATGCCCCAGGACAGGCCCTCGTAGGTCAACAGATCGCTGCCGCTTGTCAAATCCCAAACTTTCGCTGTTTTGTCCAGGCTGCCGGTAAGCGCGCGATCCGCTCCCGGAATAAATGCAACCTTCAAGACCCAGTCTTTGTGCCCTTCGAGGGTCTTCAGGCATTCACCAGAGTCGACATTCCAGAGACGAACGGTGAGATCTCGGCTGCCGGTCAAGGCTCTGGAACCGTCGCTGGAAACAGCTACTGAAAGGACGGCATCGTTATGCCCGATAAAACTTCGGAGTTCTTTGCCGGTTGTGAGATCCCACAGCTTTACCGAGCCGTCGTCCGCTCCTGAAAGCGCGCGCTTGCCGTCGGCAAGAAACGCCAGACAGCGGATTGTCTCATCATGTCCCTTCAGGCAGAGGAGCTCCTTTCCATCCGGAATGGAAATCAGCCGAACACTGCGATCGAAACCGCCTGAAAGCGCACGGCTGCCGTCAGCCGAAATTGCCACGCACGTGACCAGGTTGCTGTGTCCCTTGAAGCAGGACACCTCGTTGAGGCTCTCAGCATCTATCACCCGCACTGTGCGGTCGTCGCTTGCTGAAACTATGTACTTGCCGTCTGGCGAGAAAACCACGGAGTTGACTTCATCCGTGTGGCCCATGAATCTCTTGAGCTCCTGTCCGCTCGCTGTGTCCCATATGCGCACAGTTCGGTCGGCTCCGCCGGAAACAAGCTTTCCGGCATCGCTGGAATAAGCGACGCTCTTTATCCAGTTGATGTGACCCTGCAATTGCTTTAGCTCGCGAGCGGAACGCGTGACGGAGGTTGTCGCTGCCGATGATGAAGCGGCTGGGCTGCTGCCTGACATGGCAAGCGAGCCCACAGGAGCTGTTGTTGAGGGCGGTGGTGTTGCTGATGAGCCGCCGCCAATACCTGACAGCGCCAGGCTGCCTGCAGGAGCACTGGAGC
>DATNRC010000107.1:0-9720 GCA_036703705.1 Candidatus Obscuribacterales bacterium | reverse complement strand
ACAGCTTGAGCTGGAGGATTCCGCCTCTTTCGCTCAGGACGTCACCATGCCGTTGAGGCAGGACAGGACCTCGAAATCAGCACCGCACACCGAAGCTCAGAATTCCCATGACGTGGTCGTCACTGCTACCCTTATCTGTCTCGCTTTCCTGGCTGGTATTGCCGTGACGCTGGTCTGGTTTGCCAGCGTCGATCCAGCTTCGACATCGCGCGACAAGAAAGCGGACGCAGGCGCCTCCGGGGCTAAATTCTTTTCCGTCATTGAAGGTGCTGGCAGGACGCGAAGCTTTTATTTTCCAGAGCGGCACTTGCTGGGCTTCATCAAGCACAGGGGGCAGACGTACCCGGCAAAAGGCAAAGTCACTCTTAAAGACTTTCAGCCGTTCGAATTCGAAGCAGGAAAATTTATCGCCTTGAATCCGCAGTTGTTCGAGCGATTCAGGGCAGATGAAGTTGCTACTCTGGATATGTCGTTCGATGATAGCGAGCAAGGTGAAGGCGCCGATCCGATCATTTCTCATCTTGCCCGATTGACAGGCATTACCGAATTGGAGCTTCAGCACAGCAAGCTTACCGATGAGGGTCTCAAAGGCATTGAGTTCTTGCCCAATATAGAGAAGCTCAATGTTGGCGAGACTCTTGTCACGGGGCGCGCATTGTCCGAGATCCAGACGCTCTACAAAGTGCGCACCCTGGGAGTTGACGACATGAAGGACCTAAAGCCTCTACTAAACAAACTCCCCTATATGCCCGATTTGAAGTCTCTGCACATCTCGCGTTGCGAGCTGGACAGCGACGACGTAAGGAAAATTGCCTCGGCGAAACGTTTGACAGATCTCGATCTGGCAGGCAATCCTCGCGTGGGCGATGCTGATATTGAGATGCTGTCCACACTGCCTTTGAGAGCGCTTGACGTTCAAGAATGCAACATAACTCCTGCCAGCATTCCCAGCTTCAAGAAAATGGAGAGCTTGAGAGAGCTCGAGCTGTCCGACAATTGGAATGATGCCTCAAAGCGGCTTCTCATGCGGTCCCTCCCCCAGGTAAAAACGTTCAAATTCAAACCACTGGAAGATGAAATAACTCAGTTTCGCCGGAAATACTCGAAGCAACTCAAGCATATGGTTGAGTGAACCATGAAGGACGAAGCACAACTCGGAGCCAAGCAGGAGTCCGACAACTCAGAGCACAGCGCACTGTTGGAAATCGGCTCTATAGTGCTCGAAAAATACCGGGTATTGGAGCTTCTGGGCAGCGGTGGTGTCGGCAGTGTCTATCGCATTCAGCATGTGTTAATGGGCGGAGAATTGGCGCTCAAATGCCTCAACAAGCGGCAGCCGGACGACGCGACGTGGCGTCGATTTCAAAACGAAGCACGGGCTGCCAACAAATTGGATCATCAGAACTTCATCAAAGTCCACGACTTTGGCTTGCTGCCTTCCGGTCGTCCCTATATCGTCATGGATTTGGTGCGCGGTGTGACGCTGGCGGACGAAATCAAAGGCCGCGGTGTGCTGTCGGTGCCGCGGGCTATCAAAATCTTCCTGCAGGTTGTCTTTGCGCTCTCATATGCGCACGAGAACGGCATCATTCACCGTGATATCAAGCCGAGCAATATCATGCTTTTGACTGCCGATGACGGATCTCAGACCGACTCTGTGAAAGTAGTAGATCTGGGAATTGCCAAGCTTACCGGACAGGATGAATTCAGTCAGCAAACATTGACGAAGACGGGAGAGATATTCGGCAGCCCGCTTTATATGAGCCCGGAGCAGTGCATGGGCATAGCTGTCGACCACCGATCCGACCTCTATTCTCTTGGTTGCGTTCTTTATGAGGCGCTCACGGGCGCGCCGCCTTTCATCGGAGACAACGCGCTCACCACGATGATGAGGCATCAGTCCGAAAAAACCGCTTACCCTCAAGGAGGCAAGCCTCGGTCGCGAGTTTCCGCAATTGCTCGAGGACATCTGCGCGAAGCTGCTCGAGAAAGATCGCGACAAACGATATCAAAGCGGCAGTGACGTTATGCTTGACTTTGCCCGCCTGGAGCAGGAATTGCAATTGGATGCGGCAAAAGCGCCGCCGGATTTGCTTGCCGAGCGAGCTTCCGCCGCCAAGAAAGGAACTGCCCGCTTTGGCATCACTCATGAGAGATTGACATTTGCTTTTGTTGTCGTTCTGGCCTACCTCGGTGGTATTGCCACCGGTGTCGGCATGTTGGGAACAGGCGAGAGGACACGCGCGCCTGAATCTGAAGCTTCAAAGGCGCAATCCCCGGCGCAACTTGACTATTTCTCAACTTTTGAGGATGGCGGCGCCACTCGCATATTCAACTTCCCTGACGATCAAGCTCTTGGACTCATCCTTATCAGCCCCAGACGCAAATTTGTTGCCCTGGGCAACACGAGGATCGCAAATTTCGAGCCTTGCACTTTCTTTCCCAGCGAATACTGCATGAACAATCCGGAGTTGATGCGGCGCTTCAGATCTGACGAGATAGATGCAATAGGGCTGGGGGTTTCGATAAGCAAGAGGAACATGAACAACAAGTCGACGCACGAAGACTTCCGTGACTCGATGCTGAAGAACATGACGCACCTGACCGGGCTTCGGCAATTGAACATCCCTTTCAGCAGCGTCACCGAACAAGGAGTCAAGTATCTGGAGGCGCTGCCGAATCTGCGCTATCTCAACGTAGACCAGATTCACGCCAAAGGACCGGCGCTGGCGTCGCTTAACACTTTGTCGAAGCTTGAATACCTCAACATCAATTTTATGTCAGACGTGAAGCCGCTCATCAAAAAATTGAAGCAGATCACCAATCTTCAGCGGCTCTTCCTCACTCACTGCGATCTCGATTATGAAGACGTGAAGAATTTGTCGGCCTTGCCCTCGCTTAAGAACATCGATGTCAGCGGCAACTCGGCTGTAGACGACAGATCTCTTCTCTTTTTGGCCAATTCAGGGCTGTCCTGCCTGCAGATGCGCGGATGCAAAGTCACAGAGGCCAGCATTCCCACACTTAAGAAAATGCGCAACCTGAAGGAGCTTGTTTTGTCCGATGAATGGTCCCTGCAAGCACAAGCCGCCTGCAAAACGGCCCTTCCTCGGGTGAGCGTCAAGTTTGTGCCTTATGTCGAAAGCGAGACAGCGATGGCGAAAAGGGCCGATTCGCTTTCCGGCAATGAAGATATGCTGGGACGGTGAACATTTTTTGTGAAGCCATTGTTGTATGCGGCCAAACTCCTCGCGCGCGACAAATTGCCCGGTGTGCGCGTGCATTTCGGATCCGGCGAGGGGGCTTGCGATGATCCCACGTCACCCCGCCAGCAGACGATACTTAGAAAGAGATTGCAGCCCTGTGAGGCATTGTTCGAAGACGCGACAAGGAGCGAAGTGGAAAGAGCAACGTCCAAATAATCGCTTGCATACGCTCTCAAAGAGCAATGTCTGCATGGCCGCTTGACTACTTTCTTGCGCTCAATCGCTCCAGAGATTCTGCCAGCCGGCTCAAGATCTCCATTGCGTTTTTGATGTTCTCCGCCTTCATGCTGGAATCGAGCGGATCTGGTGTGTAGGCCGTCAGTTCGCCTGCCTGGGCATCGAGCTTGTCCAGGCCGAAAGTGAAAAACAGCCAGGCAAGCTCTGCCGTCACGTCCGGCTCTTCGAGCCAGCGCAGCACTGCCTCTGGATTGATGCTGCTGTATGCCAATTCAGTGTCAAACGCTGATGCCGGCACGGGCACCATGGAATAACCATCTGTGCGGCGCAAGGCATAACCTTTTTTTCTTTCCACGCTGAGAAGGATGGAGGTGGAGCATTCGACAATGAGCTCGAGTGCGTCGGGAATGCGGGTTTTTTCCCAGCGTATCCATTTGGCATAGGTGGCGGCGTCTTTACGCAGGTAGTAAACAAGGCGGCAGGGGCGCTCAAATATCTCACCGCCAATCATCCAGGTGTTTTTTCGATCGGTGCCCACGGTTTCTAGAGTGAGAGCATGCGCGACATCAAGAAGGCGAGCTTTTCTTCCCGTTTGAGAACGAAAATAGAAAATACTGATGCCGATCAAAATGACCATGGCGGTACAGATCATTAGCAGAAGAGGAATGTCGAAGAGCATTGATTTGCTTTGCGGATTGGTTACTCGATGATCATAAGCGTATGAAATCCATCTTTGATCTTTGCCCCGTCTCCTCTTGAAAACCGGTTGCCATCTGCTTTTGCGTGCCTGCATTCCTTTATATAAGGATGCGACGCCCATTTCATTGCGGGCTTTTTTCTCCCAGGGCGGTCGGCGCGCCTTCCCGCGCAGTAAGTGGGAGAAACCGTAGTGCAGTGCGTAGTACCACCCAAGACAAGGCACTGTGCGGAGGATAAGTTATTGTCACGCTCGGCTATCCAGGTTCATTGCGTGATTGAGAAATTTTGGAATCACGGATAACGAGCAAAGAGGAAACACACGCACACGGCACTCTTCGATGACGACACAAAAGCTCATTCAAATGAATAAGCGCCTGACACCAAAAGTGCAAGTAAACGCCGTATTTCTGGTCGTCGCGATGATCGCCGGCAGCTCCACGGCTGCAATTGGGCAAATACAAACGTTGCGCAACCCGCTCATACCGGGCGCGACGTATTCGCCGCCCTATGCATGCCCGCCGGAAGGCTGTCCGCCACCACCGGGAGATGGTCAAATGCCCGCTCCTGTGACCCCCGGACACACATGCGCTCCAGAGTCGATGCCCTGGGTGCGTGCCATTCCGGCAAACCAGATCGATCAGCCGAACTCGTGGGTTGGTGGTCTGCCCAGCGAAGACACGCTGGCATCACCATATGTTCTCGGCAAGCAATTGAACGTCCCACATCCACCGTCGGTGCCAGGAAGCAATCCAGGCTCGCTGCCCGGACCGCTAGATTTCCAGCCACCGCCTGCGGCAATCGTCAATATTCGTCCACAAGGCGGAATGCCGGGTGACTTCGCGCCTCAACAGCGCTGGGGAGGTCAGACGACTCGAGATTTCGGTCTCTACAAGAGCCAGGGATCAAGACTGAATGACTTCGGCGAAAAGCTGACTGAAAAACCAGACCTTTACACCATGCCCCAATTCTCCGAAGACGGTCCGCGCAATGGATTGTCTTATCCGGGTCGCATGGGTAATCAACCCGCTCATTCCAAAATTTGGCCTAACGCACAAACTACTCAGGACCTGCACGGCAACCGCACTTTGTTCAAGGGTCCAAACCTACGTTCTCAACTGACAATCGCTCCTTATTAAATGACAGGCTTTCAGGAGGCCACGCCAATGCTTAATTTGAGGATCCTTCAAGCAGCAATCGCCGGGATCGCCGTATGCGCAATTTCCGCTCAAAGCGCCCATGCGCAAAGCTCGCCGATTACAACGCTGCGCAACCCGCTTATTCCTGGCGCGGTCAGCTCGCCGCCGTTTGTCTGCCCTCCAGAAGGTCAGCCACCGGCGGTCGGCGATGGACCAACGCCTGCGCCCGTAGTTCCCGGTCACAGCGGCTCTCCCGAGCTCATGCCCTGGGTGCCGGCCATTCCCGCCAACCAGATCGACCAGGCATCATCGGGAGTCAATCTCCCTGTCGGACCCCCGGTTGAGACGCCTCCCGGCGTTCTCGGCCCCATGCTGACACCGTTTATTCCCAAGTCGCCATCAACTCCTGGCGCCGATCCGGGACCATTGACCGCACCGCCTGGCTACATCAATCCGGCAGATCTGGTCAACATCATCCCGACAGGCGGCCTGCCCGGCACCGGTGGATATTACACAACCATCAACAAAGTGCGCCGCGGCGGACAAGAAACCCACCAGTGGGGTATTCGCGAGAACCAGAGCATTCTTGGCGGCGGCGGACCGACGCAGGACGAAGTGACATTGACGGGACCTCTTGCCGGCTGGGGCTTGCCATTCGGTGTGCCCACAGGCAACGGCTACAACAAAGGACCGGCAGGAACCAATGATGATCTGCGCCACTCCGCAATCGACCTCGGCGGCGGTCAGCGCTTGAAGATGGGCGATTGCCGAATCCCGACCGGCTCGACATTGATCGATTACGGCTTATCGGCGACTCGTGACAACCAGATTGGCGCACTCAATGCCTGGCAATCAACCGAATTCGGTCAGGGCTTCAGACGGATACCGTTGTTCTCGCACAAATCAACAGACTTTGGATTCCCCTACACGCAATTTGATCCGGCTAATGTGAACCCACAAAAACGCGATCATTTGCTCCTGCCAACAGCAGTGGAAACCAACTTCTAGAGCGCCTCAGGCAATACGTGGGGATTCTCCCATCATATTGGGAAATCCCCCGCTACCAAAAGGAAACCGCAATCCCTAATATGTACGGCACAAACGCCACGCACCCCGTGAAGTAAGCATTTCGACCATGAAGATCAACGCCACTACAACCAGCAACGTCAAAGAGGCAGTCGCAAGACTCGCTCTCTCCCTGACTCTTGCTGTTGTGGCCAGCGGTCAAATCATTAGCTCCGCTTCACCGGCGCATGCTCAAATGGAATCGCTTTCACAATTGCACGGTCTCTCGGCAGATCAGGAATCTCTATTGCCACCGGAAGTGGTGCCTCTCGATCCGCAAGCCGCAGCAAAGCTTGCCGAGACGCAAAGCACGGCAAGGCAAATGAGCCCTCCTTTCGATCAGCCGGCGCCCGGACTTTCAGGAAGCGAATCGCAGTCCGGTGGACAGATGCAATCAGTGCGTGAGTTTCGCCAGCAAGCCTTCAACAACCTCATGGGTAAGGAAGAGCTCTGGAAACAAGCAAACAGCAACCAGCAAGTCCCTGGTCTGGCTCCGCTTCAACCAATGAGTGGTGCCACCATGGGCACTATCACACCACAAAGCGGTGCCCCTGGCCTCGGCCAGCCGGCCCCTATGCAAGGACAACAACCCCAATTGGGTCTTTCGCCGTGGCAAACTCCTCAAAGTCTGGCCTCTGCGAACAGCCTGCCGGCACAAACTCAAACTTTGTCCGGCGGGGTGAAGAAGTCCCCGGTCAAAGGCATCGCCCGCACCGGATTCAGCCACGCCGTATCTGGCCTCGTTGGATTCGGAGCAGGAGCCTATTCCGCATTCGCATTAAGAAGCCGACCGATGGCCCTCTACAGCCTCGGCATCATGGGAGTAGGAATGGGCAACTACGCGCTTAGAAACGGATTCAGATTTTGATTAAGGTCAGGGTGATTCAAATGATGATTAGGACAGCACTTATCTCAGCAGTCGCCATCGCGGTAGCGGCAGTCGCTGTGCAACCAGCAAACGCACAGGGTGCGAGATTCAAGTTCGCTCCCAACGTCTACAAACTTGAAGAGTCCAGAGTGCCTCACGGTGCTGGTATGGCAACACCGCAACCAATGCACTCTGTAAGACTTGGCGCCGTTAGTGGTGGCAAGTCTCTTCTGGGACTCGATCCGCAAATGCTGCGCAAACCGATCCGCCATATGGCTCCGGTAGCCCCGATCGCCCAAACGGTCGTCGCCGCCAAGCCGAGCTTCACGAATGTGATTCCGCAATTCGTTCCGTCACAATTCAAAGCTCAATTCGGCCAGCCGCTCTCAGTGCCCGCGGCAAAGGCAGCCCCCACTCAAGCACTTCCCCAGCCTGCACAAGCACAGCCAAATGCACTGGCTAACAACGCAGTCTCAGGCAAGTTGACTCCACCAGCAAAATCAGCCCCCATCAAAGTTGCAAGAGCCGTATCCGGCAGACTCAAAACACCGAGACGGCCAGTCGGACTCGCAGCTCAACCCCAATCAATTCAAAGCTACGGCAACCAATTCTACAGACCCGGAACGTATGTGCCTACGGGATCTGGATCCTCGACTCGCACAGACGTTTATGGACACATCATACGTAAGCATTAATCACAATCCCAAACGCCACGGTCAAAAAACAATTTTCGAATACTCATAGGAGGGTATACAAATGGCAACCACACTCAAAAAACTCAGCAAGAAGATCGTTTCTTCGCGCTCGTTCAAAGTTGCCTCTCGCGTGGGCTTCCTCCTGGCTCCTCAACTAGTCCTGATGGCTATCGGTGTATACGATCAAGTTGCACACGCTCAGGGTTTGGTGGGGGCGCCGGTAGACCCCCGCTACGGGCAAAGCAATGAAGTCGGTCAATTGGCGGACTTCGGATATGACACCGCCCGCGACATCTCGCGTGTCGTGACAGCGCTCTCGACGGTTCCATCCTCAATGGCTGGAATGAAGATTGCCTTCGGTCAGCGTGACGGTGGCGAATCGGCGATGAACGTTGCGAAGGGACTCGGTATCGGCTTCGGCGGACCGACAGCGGTTCACCTTATCGGTACCTTCGCGATCAACAACTTCGGCGGACTGGGCGGCGGTCTCTAATCGAGGCGCTCCATCCAGGGCTCATAGGGCGATGCGCGCATCGCCCTCGCGGAAAGAGCCGTGGCATCGCCCCCGAAGCGAGACTCACGGCATCGCGCCAGCGAAAGGAGCCACCGCATGATGAGCAAACTGCGTATGCATGAGGGCAATTGCGCAAGCGGTAGCAATCAAGCAGGGAATCCAGAAACCACAACAGCAGTTTGCTGATCGAAAAAACGAAGAGATGCCGGCTCAATACCGGCGAAGCAACAAAAGTCTGAAAGGCCGGTGCCTTTGAAGAGATACCGGCCTTTTGGCATGCATGGGAATTACACCAATGAAATCGTCACGCATATCATCATCTGCAGGTTTCGAACAATCTCAGGGTTTCACTAAGGTCCAGGCGCGCAAGCAATCTCGTCCTGCCGCCAAATCACCTCTCATGCTCTCATCCGCTTCAGGCGGAGAACTGCTCGGCTTTATCTCGCGCAGCGTGCTCCAGGTCAGCACCCTTACGCCGCAACCCGCACGCGTGCGTTCGCTTTCTCTCTATACCTAACACTGGCGTTTTCTGTCCGAACTGTCGATGGTGCGGCACCGGGCTGGCGGTTATCATGTTTTGACGACGCTGCATTTGCCTTGAGGCCATTGCCTGTGTCTTTGCGCAAGAAGCCTCTCGCGGCGGGTTTTGATTTTGATTTTTGTTGTGACTTTCCGGTTCTATTTTGACTTCGCGGTTTGAGTTCGCGGATTGATTTTGCGGATTGTTTTTTTGGATTGTTTTTTTGGATTGATTTTTTGGATTGATTTTTTGGATTGATTTTGCGGTCTGACTCTTGATCTTTGATTTTGCGTTGCACCGTGGACGTGCACACTTGCGTAAGGCACTAAAACTGCCACCATTGCTCAAAACTGCACATCGGAATGGGTCACTTTGATGGGCTAAGAGTTTTAAACTTATAAGTTCAAAGGCAGGCGATGAGACCCAGCGCCCGAAATGCCTTCTATCTGTGCCATTGCGGACATTTTCTGCTTTGCAGGCTGGTAGTCAGGACTAAACCTATATGTTTAAAACACAGAGCGTTTTTTCTGAGCAGTTTGCTCACCTCTTGCAAAAGGCGGTTCTAGCGCCCCCTTCCGCGCTCAGACTGTGCTCTTACGACAGGACTTATGGAGCATCAGCGCCTACGGGATCTGAATCCGCCACTCGTTCAAGCGTTTACGGCGAAGTCATCCGTAAGCATTGATTGCTTGAATCTGAAGGCAGCAACAGGGCAGTTCTGAAGGTCTTCGGGTGCAGGAGTTGATCATGAAGCTTGAAAGCAGGTCACAGATAACGTCT
>DATNRC010000106.1:0-3891 GCA_036703705.1 Candidatus Obscuribacterales bacterium | reverse complement strand
CGCTTTGTCCTGTGGACAAAGTAACAGAACGGGCAACTTCACATAACAGCAGCAACAACGGCGCTCCGTCATTTGATATGGATTATAGTCGTCGCTCCATTTGTTTTGCCGCGAGGTTGGTATTGCAGCGCCAGCCACGCGAGGAAATGAGTCGTTTGATAGCGTGGCTGTCGCCGCATCATTTCGCCTGCCCCGAACAAAGCATCGGGGCAAGCTTTGGCGGCAAAAGCAACTGCGTTGTTGCTGCAAACGTTATGTGCCATTGGCTTCATCTGATGGAAACTCACCACTCGACGGAGATTTCAAGATGATCGGTCAGACAATCTCTCACTACAAGGTTCTAGAGAAGTTGGGCGAAGGTGGCATGGGCGTCGTCTACAAGGCCCAGGATCTGAAGCTTGACCGGCTTGTTGCGCTGAAGTTTCTTCCACCTGAATTCACCCGCGATGCCCAAGCCAAACAACGCTTCATCAACGAAGCCAAGGCTGCTTCTGCGCTGGATCATCCTAACATCTGCACGGTTTATGAAATTGGCGAGACACCCGACGGTCAGTTTTTCATTGTCATGGCGTATTATGACGGTGAGACACTCTCAGAACGAATTCAGCACGGCCCTATGCACGTGAACGAGATAATAGCCATCGCTATGCAGGTGGCAGAAGGTCTTCAAGCTGCGCATGATCACGGCATCGTCCATCGCGACATAAAGAGCAGCAACATAATGTTGACTGCAAAGGGTCAAGCAAAAATAATGGACTTTGGCTTGGCCCGGCGATTCGAGCAAACGATTCTGACGAGGACGGGGAGTACGGTCGGCACTGTCCCCTACATGTCACCTGAGCAGGCTCGCGGGGAGACTGTCGATCACCGCACCGATATCTGGTCGCTGGGTGTGATGCTGTACGAAATGATATCGGGACAGTTACCATTCCAAAGCGCCTACTCTGAGGCTATTATCTACTCCATTTTGAACCAAGATCCTGCTCCTCTTGCTTCCCTGCGCAATGATGTACCGGCGGGGCTCGAGCGCATCGTCATCAAAGCACTTCAGAAAAACTTGCCGGATCGCTATCAGGCCATCACTGATCTGCACACCGACCTTACAACCCTTCGGAAGCAGCTTGAATCTGGAGAAGAAGTTCAGCTTGCAAAGGTGAGAACCGGAAAGAAACGGCTTCAGTTGTTCGGAGCTATTGCCATCTTCGTCGCTCTCCTCGTGTCGGCGGTACTCTATTTCTATCCCGGCAAAGTCAGTGCACTCGACTCGCTGGCCGTCCTGCCGCTTGAGAACCTTTCGGGAGATCCTGACCAGCAGTACTTGGCTGAGGGTGTACACGAAGCGCTGATCACCGACTTGGCGAAGCTCAGCGGCTTGCGACGCGTTATAGCCCGCTCCTCGATGAGGCGTTACCGGGAGAGTGACAAGCCGCTTCCTCAGATCGCAAGGGAGCTGGGTGTCGATGCACTCATTACAGGCTCGGTGCAACTGGCGGGCGAGCGCGTGCAGGTCACTGTTCAACTCATTAAGGCGGCAACAGAAGAACATCTTTGGGTAGACCGGTACGAGCGCAACCTGCATGACGTGCTCTCACTTCAGAACGACATTGTGGCAGCGATCACCCGGCAAATCAGATTACAGGTAACACCGCAGGAAGAGGCAAAATTGGCCGGCGCGCGGAGGGTCAACCCAAAGGCGTACGAAGCCTATCTGCGGGGGAAGTTTCATTTGAACAAATTCACTCCGGAGGGGTTCCAAAAAGGGCTGGAATATCTCCACCAAGCAGTCGAGATAGACCCCGCAGAACCCTTTGCTTACGCCGGACTGGCGCTCGGCTATAGCCTGATCGGTCATGAAGCTATGCCTGATAAATTCACCCGGGCCAAGGCAGCGTCGGCAAAGGCCTTGGAACTGGATCATTCCCTCCCCGAAGCTGTTGAGGCTCTCGCGGAGATTAAGCTTTACCACGATTGGGATTTTCCAGGTGCAGGTGACGCCTTTCGACGAGTAATCGATTTGAACCCAAACTTGGCGGAGGCTCATGCACACTTTGCTTGGTACCACGTGCTCTATGGCCGCAAGGATGAAGCTTTCGCAGAGGCGAAGCGTGCCCAGGAACTTGACCCGCTTACGCCACTCTGGACGGCATGGCGGGGATGGATTTTCTGGTGGGCCGGCGAATACGAGAGGGCAAAAGAAGAGGCCAAGAAGGCCATCGAGATCGATCCGAACTTCCCTTGGGGTCTTTACGTCCTTGGGGGCGTGCTTGCTGAAGAAGGCAAGTATCACGAAGCTATTGAGCTTCACAACAAGTTGGCAGCGAACATTCCCGCTTTGAGTTGGGCACTTGGGCATACCTATGCATTGGCTGGTCGAAGAGATGATGCGCAACGGATAGCTGCAGCCTTGGAACAAAAAGCTGGACCGATGACTACGTGGGGACTTGCAGAAATCTACGCGGCCGTAGGAGACAAAGACAATGCCTTCAGATGGCTTGAAGAGGGCTTTAGACTTCGGTTTAGTTGGATACCTTGGATAAAGCAGACGCCGACCCTTAAGTCATTACACAACGACCCGCGCTTTCAAGAAATGGAGCGTCGCTTGAAGTTACCGAATTGACTCAGCCAACGGCAGCTAACAGCGGGCATTACGAGGCTCCCGTTTTTGACGAGAAATAGTTGCGGTCGCTCAACAGTTTTTGCCGCGAATTGGTATGTGCGCTCCGCCGCAAGAAAATGAGTCGTTTGATAGCGGCTCCGTGCGCGTCATCTCTGAGCGGCAAAAACTGCTGCGTGGTTACGCCAAACGTTATGCGCAATGCAGCATAGCCAGAGATTGTGTTTGCGCCCGAGACGGCAGTTGTCTAATTTCTACCTTCAGTTGAGCGAACAACCCTCTTTTTGTATACCAAGGAACAATCTCATATCCAAACAACTTGAAAGGAGCGGGCCATGAAATACCTAATCCCACTGATCGCAGTATTTTTCATGTTCTCTCTTGTCGCTTGTTCGACTGATCCTGAAAACCCACCGAAGTTCCGAGTCCGAAATGACCGCGGAACTGATGCGAGCCTTCAGGTGAAAACTTCGGGTGGGAATACAATTAACATCAACAATGTGAAACCGGGCACTACATCCGCTTACCAAGAAGTTGCCACCGGACAGGTCGACATCACGGTAACAATTCAGGGCGAAAACGGCTCATTTACAGCCAGTTTCGTTGCGGGCATAAACTCCAGTTACACCATCGTGGTCGCAAACACTACTCCGCCCTCGGTAAGCGTGATATCACCATGACCCAATCACCTTATTGAAATTCTGGCGTAAACATAACCATTTGTACCGAACTTTCGAGATAACAATCAGCATTATCCGCATCAAGATTTGGTTGCTGCGCTGCGCCTAACAGCGGCAACAACGGCGCTCCATCATTTTGATAAGGACTATAGATGTCGCTCAACGGTTTTGCTCACAGTTTGGTTTGCGGCTTCCGCCGCGAGAAAATGAGTCGTTGGTAGCGGCGTCAGCCGCATCGTTTGATAGTTCGCAAAACCGCTGCGTAGTGCGGCGAGACGTTAGGCGAAACGTGGCGGTAGGAGGACCGAATTGCGATCGGCAAAAGCGGAAAAACACTCCGTAGCCGAAGCCGATTGCCTTTCCTTAGATATTCGTGTTTCTTATTTCCATGGGATGCTTAAACTCGAAATGATACCTGACAACATCCATAAAGTCGCAGCTGGAATAATTCTTCTGTTTCACTTCGGCTGCAAAGATCTCGGCATTGAACCACCACCGCCCCCAAAACACCCACGCGAGTACACCTTCAGGATCGACACCATCTCCTATCCAGGTAGCTTCCAAACAATGATGAGAAGCATTTGGGCAAGCAGTGTG
>DATNRC010000105.1:0-13110 GCA_036703705.1 Candidatus Obscuribacterales bacterium | reverse complement strand
ACCGTGGTGGGTCATCCGGAAGGTTTTCCAGCCATGGTCGTCTCCCAGGGCACCATGATCAAGCGGCAGATTGTAGCGGACGGACCGGGACCGACGGCAGACGAGAATCCGAACAATGTAATTTTGCGTGCCGATATTCATATAAGAGGCGGCAACAGCGGCGGCCCATTTTTGAACGATAAGGGAGAAGTGGTTGGCGTTGTAAATTTCCGCGAATACTACTCGCGGGGGCAGTTTATGCCAGTGGAAGATCTGAGGGCCATGATCAAGGACGAAAATGGCAAGGCACTTGGAGATCCTCGCAGCCACATCATTCCTGCATCTCTGCATTTCGGGTCGCATACGCAGATGGTTGGCAGCAGCGGACTGCTTGGAGTGACGAGCGGACTTTCTCATGCATATCTCAAAATGAATCCTGCCTCCAAGATAGCGGCATATGGTAGACTCCCCGGCTACATGATGCTTACCGCCGTTGGCGCAGCTGACATGCCCGGCGATTACCGCTTCTTTGAAAATGCGATGGCAAATGGCTCAACGGCCGAAAGGATAAGCGCAGGCATCAACTTGGGCGGCGATGCTGCCATGACCGGCGGTGCTGCCTTAGGCATGCTGTCCCGCTTAAAAAAGGCGGGGTTGGCTGTAGCTCTTCTGGGTGTCGGCGCAAAGCTGGCCAACGACGTCCTGGCTGATCGCGACATGAGCTGATTTGTTGTAAGGCAATTGTTTTGCAGGGCATTTGCCTTCCCCTCTATAGTTGGCTGGCAAAAGTTGAAAGTGTGAACAATGCCTGGGGCGATAAACCGAGAAGTCGCCTCTGTCTAAGATGAGGATCCGGCGTATGTTCAACTGTTCGCATGCCACAACCAGGGTCGCATCGAGCGTGTCCTCTTGCGCTCTGCGTAGTTTCCCCCGCCTTTCGTAATTTTCCTCCTGACAACTTTGAATGGCAGCGATACCATGCTTGCATTCCCCAAAATTTACCCCTCCAGGAGATCCTGCAATGAGCAGATTCGAACTTTGTGAAATGGCCGGCAATTGCGAAGCACAAATGATGCCTGTCGCATTTCAAGATGAATTGAATGCAGAAAGAGAAAAGTTGAAAGGCAGCAAGCCAGGCGCACAAAGTGGACTGGAAAAAACGGCGGCCGGCGAGGAGAAAAGCGGAGAGCAACAAGGCGAGAGGAGCAAGGCTCAGCAGATTGTCGATCAGGCGCTCGCCGACATCAAGAAGGAATTGGAAGAGCGCAAAGCCAAAAATGGAAGCCTCAGCGAGAAGGATGCGCAAGAAGTTCTGCCCAAGTATTTCCCTAAGTTTGAGGAAGCAGTTAAGGAGGCTGACACCGCATTTGATTCCACGCGCAAAACGGCCAAGGCTGAAATGGACAAGCTAAAGCCTGATCTTGAGAAAGTGGTCAAGCAAATGGAGCCTCATGCGAAGAAATTCGAGGAGGCGGCAAAAGCCGTGCCTGAGGAAAAAGCCGAAGCCGTGGATGAGATGCTGGCTGAGCTCGATGATCCCAAACTCTCTGCCAAGCGCAGGGGCGAAATCAAAGATGCACTGGCTGCCTATCCTGATCTCTTCGACTCCTATGAGGCGATGAACAAGATCGCAAAAGACAACATTTCTCTCATTGAAAAAGTGGAAGGGCTGAAAAACGGGGTGCAAAAAGCCACCTATGATTCGTTCATGTCCAGGCAAATGTACATCAATGCTCTTTCAGCCGGTGGCGGCGATCAACAGAAATTGGAAGGATTAGCCAAAGAAGCGCAGATGCTGCAGCTTCTTCTCATCCTCGGTCCGGACGTTCACTTCCAGGAGCCACAACAACAGGAGCAAAAGCCGGCTCGACCGAAAGCGATAGAAATCTGACAAGGTATACACTCTTCACACGTGGGGACGGAACAAGCGCGCTCGCATGGGCGCGCTTTGTTATGACAATTATTCACAAGCAATGAATCGAGTTTCACAACTATTTCAGAATTTCTGTATTACATTGCTTCCGGCGGCAAGGACGAATACACAGTTGAGGACAAACATGCAGGACACATTCAATCTCATTTGGAGCCAACCAATCACGGCTGGGGAACGGTCGAAGAGGGGCTCGGCATTGGCTGAGTCGCCGATTGTCTTGCTCGCCATGTTGATCTTTCTTGCTTTTCCCATGGTAAACCTGGGAGCCATTGGTTATCGCACGTACTTCATCATTGCCTCGACGAAGGAGGCTGCGCACAAGGCGTCAAGGGCGCTTACATATGCTCAGCCCGCGCAGGACAACACATTCGCCAACAACGTGCCGGCGGTGAAAGTGGCTGAAGAAACAGTGAGGCGATATCTCAATGCATTCAACGGTGTGCGCATAAATAAGATTCGCACCGGGATTGTTGTCATCAACAACGTTACCGGGCAGAAGTCGGGGCCTTTCTATCAGCCTGTATCTTCCGTTGATGTGCAAAACACGGTCAGTTATATCGAAGTGCATGTTGAAGGTGAAGCAGTGCCGATGATCACCTACCTTGGCGGATTGCTCGGGCCGATTCCGGGCATAACAAGCCCCGTCAAGATCTCAACGAATGCGCGCGAAGTTTTTGAAAATCCAAAAGGTCTCATGATGTGAGGCCCGAGCCTCGATTGCGACAATGTGGCTTTGTCATCTCTCGCGTGACAGGAAAAGTCAAGCAGTTTTTGAGACTTGATAGCATGGGCGCCTTCAAATTTTGAGCTTTTGTAAGCAAACTGCTGTCACTGGCTGAAAGTGACAGGAAAGCGATGGCACAATCGTTGTTGTCAGCGTTTAACCTGTGGTGAAGGTTTTGATCTTGTGAGAGCTGTCTCGATTGAATGAAGAAGATTGACGGCGCGCAAGCCGGCTTCGCCGTCGGTCAGAGGTTTCTTCTTCTTCAGCAGGCAATCGACAAAATGGTGGCACATAAGCGCAAGCGGCTCAGTCGCTTCTATCGCCGGCGCGCTCATGTCAGTAAGCTGAATCTTGCTGTTAAGGGTCAGGTCATCCTCGTTGTGATGGCTCTTGGTGAAGGAATTAGTGTCATATATTTGAACGCTCTGGTTGCTTTTGAGAGCGTCGAAATAAATCGTCTTTTTCTCGCAACCGATTGCCAATTGGTGGGCCCTAACAGGTGATTGGCAATTGACGTTAAGATGGGCAATGGTCTTTGATTCGAACTCGAGTGTTATGTACACGAAAGAGTCGTGATTATCGCTGCCCGTTTTGGAGCCGATGGCATGGACCCTGTGAGGCTCTTCGCCGAGAAGAAAATAGACGACGGAGATGTCGTCGACAACATGATTCCAAATGCCGCCTTTAAGATTGTGCAGGCGAAGAAAGGTGGAGTTGGAGAAGTTCAGATATGAAATATAACCAGTCTCGCGCTTCTCAATCATCTTATTGATGTGCTGAATGCCGGGGTGGTAAACCAGCGTCTGGTCGACCATGAGGGTTCGATTCACTTCTCTTGCCAGTTGAACCAATTCCTTGGCCTGCTCCAAATTGGAGCACATCGGCTGCTCGACAAGCACATGCTTGCTGGCCAGCAAGGCCTCGCGGGCAAGAGTAAAGTGAGTGTCAGTAGGTGTGGCGATAACAACAGCCTCAACTTCAGGATCATCCAAGATCTCGCCATAATCAGTTGTGGCCGTGAGAGATCCGAATTTATGGCGCAAAGGCTCGAGTCTTTCCCGCGAGCGATCGCAGGCATGTTTTACCGAAATGCGCGAATCTTCCAGTAGTTTGGCGATAAGGTTGGGTCCCCATTGACCGCAACCGACCACGGCAAGAGACAGTTTCTGCACGACAGTTATCCTATGAGGCTAGGTGGCACGGCAAGGCCTTTTACAAATATTTGCCCACAAAAGTGGAGAATCTTTCTCTGTGAGCGGCGGCTGCCATTCTTTTTCTCTCACTGATTGCCTCAGGGTGGTCTGGCAAAAGATGTCGGCTCGCCACAAACCGGCTGAGGATGGCAATTCTTTGTGGCGGCCCGACGCTGGCTATAATAGGCCTATGATCAATCGTTTTGCGGCCATTGTCTTCTCGTTCTTACTAATTTGCCCTCCCTCTATAGCCGGAGATGCAAGTCCGCAGATTGTTCGCGAGCTTATGCGGGCGAAGGTCTTTCCTGCCGGAACCAGCATCCAGGTGCGGGTAAACGGCAGGCATGGTTTCGTCAAAATCGATCCTTATGTCCGCAAATCCGATGACATTATGCGCATAGATGCCGTATTGTCAGCCAAGGAAGTCGTCGATGCAGCCCCGGCGGTGGCTTCCGTAATCACTCGTTTTCCGGACAGGAGCGGCGGATTTACTGACGTTGTGGTGTCGGCCCGTCAGATAATTTCCTTCGGTGCCGGAACTATGGGCCGGGCGGAGCTCCTGTCCAGTCTTACCACTGTGCCTGTTCTTTATTCGGATCCTAAGTCTCAAGTATTCGATCGCTATTTGAAAGAAGGGGAAAAGGCCCTTGCTGCTTCGGACAACGCCAAGGCAGAACAGCTTTTCTTGCTGGCCCTTTCCGAGTCTCAAGGCTTTGCTGATGGCGCAAAGGATCCGCGCCTGGCTAACAGCCTCCTTGTCCTGGCTAAAAATTATGAGAATCGGGAAGATTACGATAGCGCCGAAAGGGTGCTCAAAAACCTGATTTCATTAAGGGACACGGCCGCTTGCGGCAATGACTCGGAGTCAACCAGAGCCGTGTTGGCACTTGCGGACCTGCATATCCTGGACAAACGCCCGCAAGAAGCAGCCGCCGATCTGGAGCGGGTTCTCGCCGCTCGCCGCGCCGCTTCCAGCACGGATACCGCCGAATATGCCGCACTTTTGGAAAAACTGGCATCGTGCTACAAGGACACAGCAAAGGAGCAAGAGCTCCTCAGGCAGGCCGTTTCTGTAAGAGAGGGCATCGCCGGCAGCGAGGATGCATCGATGGTCGAGGCGCTGGAGCGATTGGGCGACAGTTATGCGCAAGGCAAACCGGCTGATGCGCATCACTTTTATCGCCGGGCGATCGACATTCTAAACAAGGCAGCGGTGACGAAAAACCAGGACAAACGCATCAGCTATGACTTGTACAATGCGCACATGCGGAGGTTGCAGAAAAAGCTGGCTGCGGTTGCGCCTGTCGATCATCATCAGCGGACGCAGCATCACTGGTAAGCGCAGAAAGACGCGGACGGCGCCACTTCAAGCATTTGCGATGAGAATTGGCAGCAAGAGCTCAGCTTGTTAGCAATAAGTAAACGTTGCCGCGCTAGTTTGTGAGTGTGGAAGGTTTGCCGCAACAATTGAGAGAACGGTGCGGTCTTCACGATTGAGTTTCAACTGGGGTGTGCAGGCACGCGGGTCTCCTCCTCGCGTGCTACTGCATTTTATCAACACTACACGCATGCCTCCGCATCAAGCTTGTAGCCCACTCCTTTAATGGTCGAGATGACCGAGGCTTTTCCTTCCAGGTCGATTTTGCTGCGCAATTTTGTGATGTGCACTCGAATCGTGTCCGGCGATGTTTCTGAGTCTGATTGCCAGACGCGATCAAGAAGCGCTTCCGAGCTGAAAATCCTGCCCGGGTTTCTCATGAAGAGCTCGAGCAGGGCAAATTCTTTCGGCTGCAGCTTGATTGATTTTCCGTCTCTGACTGCTGCGCAATTGTCAGGATCGAGAGTGAGATTGCCCACTGTCAACTTGGGACTGGCAGGCGTGGGGGCTCTTCTCATTAAGGCACGCAACCTCGCTGACAGTTCCCTGACATGAAAGGGCTTGCACAGATAATCATCGGCTCCAGCGTCCAGTCCCCTTTCGCGATCGCTCACCGATTGCCTTCCTGTGAGAATCAAAACAGGAGCGGTGCCGCCTCCATTCCTGTACTTTTTCAATATCTCCAGGCCATCGATGTCGGGCAGATGAAGATCAAGAACGATGAGGTCGTACGGATACGCCTCCAGCAATTCAACTGCCTCATTGCCTGTGGCGGCGATTTCCACCACATGCAATTGACTTGTCAACCAATCATTTATAGTTCCAGACACGCTGGGATCATCTTCGACAACAAGGATTTTTGCCATGTGTTAGAGCGCTACGAAACGTCCCCAGCTACGACTCTTGCCTGGCAACATTATATCCAGCGCAGGACTCCGTGCATGAATGCGGAAGCCAAGTGTCGACTGTGAGTGTTCGCGCGTTACATCACAGCGCCCTCTTGCGATGCGGGTACGGCGATATGGGCCTGCCGTTCTCTAAACGTTAAGTGAACGCAGAGTCCCTACAATTTTGCTCGGTAAATGTAAGCGACGTTTTCGCCCGTTTGTATCGTGGAGAGGTTTGTCACTATGATTGATGTAGAGCCCCAGGAGATCGCCGTTAAAAAAGGCGCTAATGCAGCGCAGACGGCGCATACTGACAGTGTTCAGCAAGCGTCAAGGAATCTTTTTGCAGATGCAAGCTTTAAGTCTGTCAACGAGATGTTTGCCGATGACGGGATGCCCTCCGACGGCCCTGCCATAGCAACAGCAAAGGCATTCAACAAGCAGCTTACCGAAGAATTAGTGAAGCAAAACCTGCTTCCTGCAGTATCGCTGAGTTACGTGGGGCAGGGAGAAAATTTTGCCAAGATCGACCTTAATAAAGACAAGAGCGTATCGTTGGACGAAATAAGGAAAGCCCAGGCTAATGCGCGGGAAGGGTCGATTGATGCGGCACTCTATAAAGCTGTTGGTGACATGATGGAAAGCGGTCAGTTGCCCAAGACAATGACCGCGGAGCAAATCAGTGAAAAGTTAAAAGAGATAGATGCGAACTTCCAGAGCCAGGACAGAAAGAATGCAGCGGAGGCGGCTGATGCGCTTACGAACAGGCAGCTCTTCAACAATGTTGCAAAAAACGATGGCTCCATAAGCAAGGAGGATCTTGATGCATTCCTGGCCAAGCCCGGCAACACAGATGAAGAAACTTTGCGCAAGCTGCGCTGGTTGAGCGCCAACTGGGATGATCGAGATGTGCGGGAATTGACTCAAACTGGGCCTGACGGGAGGCGGTCACTCACTGAGGACAGCCTGCGTGCTGGCGCGAATCGATTGAGACAAGAAATTGTCCTTGAGCCCGGCAAACCCGTGGATTACGGAGTGCCGGCAAGCAAACAACCTCCGGTGCGCGCCTGGGGCATAGATGACAGACCGCCGTCGGCCAATCCTGAAGACAAGCCGCATGAATGGTATGTCTCCGACGGCAAAGGCAATACGGTGGCTGTGGATTACGACAAAGACACGGGCAAACCCAGATACACGGTGGGCACTGTCGACGAGGCCGGCAACGTGCACTACACAGGATGGAGCTATCACAAAGAGTCAGGAAAGTACTTATTGTTTGATGGGAAGCAATTTCTTGCCGAAGCAACCGAAATCGATTTCTCACCGAGCACCGGCAAACTGACTCCACGAGGGCTTGTGCCAAAAGCGATGCAGCAGGGCGTCTACTGAATTTGTAAGAGGACTGCATAAATGATGCCATCCAGCGTCGCCGGGACCTCGGCTCTTTCAATCAAACAGGCTGATGATTATTGTTTGCCGCCATCATGCACGGTGCTCTCGGATGTGAACTGCGGAGATGAGCGGCGAATCGCATACAAGAAAAACACATCGACCTTTGTCGCCTTGCGCATATTCAACAACGGAGTTTGCGAGGAAACGCGGGAGACGCGTTCGCGATTGCTCAGAACTACGCGACGTTATCGCATATATTGTCCTCCCGGTCTGAGCGGCATTCAGTGGCAGGTACAGCTTGTGCGTGTGGGCAACAGCAAGGACGGTCAGAGCACCTACCATGCCATTGCACGGCAGTACGGTTCGCAACCCTTTCGGCTTCTGGTTGAGCACTTTGGCGAATTTATTGTCGATTGTCCTCAGTGGCAACAGGAGGCAATTGAAGACGTGTCTGAGATTGTTGCTCGCAGCGCCTGTCTCAGGTTCAGGACACTCGAATACAACAGCGAGCCCCATTACTTGAAGACGATGTCAACGTTGGAGGTTCGCTGTTGTCCGTTTCAATCGTCGACAGATAAAAACATGCCCGGGCCTAAAATGTGTGATGCACCCAGTCTCAATGTGGAGGAAACTCATTTTTCCAGTGCAGCCGACACAAAGGGCACGGTGAGGAAGTGCGCCGCGCATTCCGCAAAACTGCTGGCACCCTGGGTAATCGCACGTTTTGAGAAATCACTGACCATGCTATTCGGCGAGACGTAATTCTGGCCGGTGCATGGCTCGAATGAGAGCTTCGAGCGCGAATCCGCCTCATTTTGCTGCCAAGTGCCGGTTGGCACAGTGCCGTCAGGCACCACATTTTGCCTGTGCACGCGTATAATCTTGATGCAATGTGGCAATGTGGCGTTGTCCAATTGTCCAGGGACGCGTAGATAATGAGTGCCAGGCGAGCGAACTGATTGATGGCATTGGAAAAAAAGAAACGGAGGGGGCTCACCGTTGGCCAGAAACTGGTGCTCATCATCGGTCTTCCTCTCCTTCTGCAACTGGCAATTTCCTTCGGCATCTCCTGGCTTCTCGATCAGGCAGGCCGGTTGGCGAACTACGAGTACCGCTCAAAAGAAGTGATAAGCAGGATGAACTGGCTCGGCTATATGGCCGTGACTTCGGTAAACGCCTGGGTGGGAAGCAAGGTTGGGCCAAAGGACCCTTACGAGACAATATATGCAGAGGCTCGCCGGAATCTGGCTAATGAGCTTCCTTCCGTCACTTCTCTGTTGGCAGCAAAAGAAGAGCAAGCACACAACATCGAACGCTTGCAGCGCATCATCCGTGGTGTCGAGGAGTCCCTGGACCACAACGACGATTCTCCCGGCGTGTCGCCGGGCAAGCGAATTGAGAATCTCTTTCAATCTGAGACGTTGAGGAAGTTTTGGTCGGACTTTCCTGCAGTGCGGACGGCCCTGCTGGCTGGTGAAAGAAGCCCATTCAAAGCCAGCCATCTCGACGTGGAGCAGACGCGAAACGAGGTGAAGACTGCGATCTTGATTGGTGCCGGTGCCAACATAATGATGGCGCTTGTGGTGGCGGCCCTTTTCGCTCTCAATATGGTGGTGCGCGTCAGAATCTTGACCGAGAACACAAGACGATTGGCCGAAAATAAAGAGTTGCAACGCCCGCTTGGCGGCAGCGACGAGATTGCCGAACTGGATGACACATTTCATTCCATGGCCAAAGCGCTCAGGGAAGCTCGTCACAAAGAGCGCGCCATTTTTGAGAACACTGCCGATGTCATCTGCGTCCTTTCCTCCGCTGGAGTGTTTAAGGAAGCAAGCCCCGCGTCGCGGCTTGCCTGGGGGTATGAGCCGGGCGAAGTGCTGGGGCGAAGCTGGGAGGACTTCATCAGCGCTGATGACCGTCAAAGGGCTAAGAGTTTTGTTGCTCATGCCATGAGCAGTCATGCGCCGGCCGTCGTTGACCTCATTTTCCAGCACAGGGACGGGCGCCGCCTTGATTTTCGTTGGTCAGGCTCATGGTCTGAAGAACATCAATCTTTGTTTTGCGTCGCTCATGATGTAAGCGAGCAAAAGAAAATGGAGAAGATGAAGCGCGAGTTTGTCCAATTGGTAAGCCACGATCTGAGATCGCCTTTGACTGCCATACAAGGCTTCTTGGTAATGATCCAGGACGGCGTCTATGGACAGGTGCCCGCGCAAGTAAGTGGCAAAGCAAGAAAATCCAGTATGGATGCGGAACGTTTGATTGGATTGATAAACAATCTGCTGGACATCGAGAAACTCGAGGCGGGCGGCATGGAGCTGTTGCGCACGGAAACGACCACTGCCACGTTGATAGAACGAGCGGTAGCCTCGATTGATGCGCTTGCCGAAATGATGAATGTCAATCTTGCTCATTCCGAGTCCGATTTGCCTGTGTATTGCGATGATATGCAAATCGTTCAGGTCTTGGTGAATCTGATGTCTAACGCGATTAAGTTCTCGCCGCCGGGCGGCAAAGTATCGATTGAAGCTGCACAGGTCGGTGAGACAGTAGAGTTTCGTGTTGTTGATGAGGGGCGCGGCATACCGCCTGAGTTCAGAGAATCGATTTTCGATCGATTCAAGCAAGTATACAGCGAAGACGGACGTGTCAAAAAAGGAACAGGTCTGGGACTGGCAATCTGCAAGGCAATTGTGGAAGCACATCAGGGACAGATCGGGTTTGACAGCGAGGTGGGAAAAGGCACCACATTCTGGTTCCGCATTGCTGCGCGCAGGACTGATGATGCTAATAGCGACCCAGGCAAGAGCGGGGCTGGTGTCAAAGCATGAATGTCTCGAATCAAGAAAGACGTTGAAGCACAATCAGTTGTCGTCGGGAAGCGCTTTCACAATTTTGTGGAATGATATGTCGGCCGCGATTCCATTGGATTGATATGTCGGCCGCAAGTCACCCAGGTTGGCAGCCGACGGCATGAAGCTCAATGCTTCAGGTTTGTTGTGCCTGCCAAACGGACCGGGCGCTCCCAACATTTTCCAGATGCCGTATCCCCAACCGCCGGCCTTGCCTTCCCAGCCGTACTGCGGTTTGGGAGGATTTATCAAATTGCCCGGGGGAATGGGCGGCAGCTCCTGCGTTTGTGCTGTGATCAGCGTGTTTGTGGTCAGGCGCTGATCCGTGATTGGCTCACCGCCATGCTTCCCGCCTTTCTGCTTGCCGAGGTTATAGACCTGATCGGATACGATGACATTGTACGTGTAGCCCGTGCTGGGCGATTGCAGATCGGGCTTTGTCGTCGTAATGCCCACGAGTTGCTGATGGCTGTTTGGCACGTACACATTTTCCATGAGATAGGACTTTTGTTCGATACCGCCATCCTGGCTCAGGCGATAGACGGTCATAAACCCCATTGTTCTGGATGCGGTGGGCGACAAGCCGCCCTTAGCCATATCTATCGCCGCTTGCACGCTGACCTGCGGGCCGCAGGCTCGCAGCCAGTCATAATAAGCCCGGTTGCACGCAAGGGCAATGCTGGGGGCGCTGCCCAGCACCGCTTGTGGTGGCATGGGAAGGAGCCTGGAATTTGGCGCCGGGTAGTCGTCTATGGCAGGCG
Source organism: Candidatus Obscuribacterales bacterium (assembly GCA_036703705.1). Taxonomy (GTDB): domain Bacteria; phylum Cyanobacteriota; class Vampirovibrionia; order Obscuribacterales; family Obscuribacteraceae; genus DATNRC01. The sequence goes on along the minus strand of DATNRC010000105.1, from coordinate 2,011 downwards.
TGTGCAGCGTCATTGTCACTGTGCTCATTCCGGGATCGCTCAGGAGCTGCGAAAATTTGGTCAGCTCCGGGAGCATGCCATCGGGGAAGGAGACTGCAAGCGCACCTGGTGCGGGTTTGGGATCGCGCGTGCACGAAGGGTGAGCGCAGGCGGCAGCATGCACTGTATGTGATGTCAGCTTGCCGTATTGATTCTTGCCGTCAAATCTTTGATCTGCTTCCGCCTTCACAACGGTCAAGAGGGCGTACGGCAAATCCGTTGCATTACTCTTGAACTTCTTATGATCGACTAGACCGATGCTGTCTGCTGCTGCCGAAAAGACAAAATCCAGGTCGCCGTATGGAATGTTGGTGTAGGCAGCGTAAAAGCCGTTTCTTTGCTGGCTGGATGAGACATTGGCAAATTCCGCCGGCAGCGGGCAAGGTATGTTGGTCGGCGCGCCCTCGACACAACCAAGGCTCAGTTTCATGGAGCCCTGAACGAGGGTCGATTGCCCTCCCTGCATGCGAATCTGATTGTCCTGATAGGCATTCACCGCCTCCGCATAAAGGTCGATCAGATTTCCGTCGATGTCTTTCAGCATTCCAGCCTGATCGGCCGCGTCTTTTAGAACATTGTTGAAGCGGTCCACTGCGTCCATGGCCAGATCGTAGTCACGCCTGGCGAATTGTTTAATCTGCGGAGCATTTATCTGGTCGGCAATGATCATATCGAGGCGAATCGTCGCCAAAATGCTGTTCAAGCTGCGAACAGTGAGACCGTATTTGTCGCCGGCAGCCGTTCCTTTACCCTTCGGTGCGGCATCGGATATGCCGATGAAACCAAAATTGGGGTCGTCAACTACGGCTCGGGAAAGCGCTTTTGCAGCTGCCAGCGCTGCGGCTTCAATCGCTGTCTTCTGCTCCTGGTGGCTGCCGAGCATGCGCGTGTAGCCAAGCCCGAAAAACAAAATGACGAGCACAAGACCGAGCAACAAGGCCAGAACCAAAACAAGCGTATTGCCCCGCTCTCGTCTAGTCGCTCTTCGCTGGTTGAAAATGGCAGTTATTGTGCGTTTGGACATGGTTCTGCGTCCGGCTTCAGTCAGTCAGTCTGTCATGAACGAGGTGGCAGCACTTGCTTCATACCCATTCTGTTGTGTTTGCGGTGGCTGCGGGGAATATTGCTATCGAGCATCTTTATTTTCTGCCCTTAGTATTAAACGAACGTTTAACGTTGAATCGATATTCTTTGAAGAAAGGATTTTTGGTCGCCAGTTGAGCCTGCCGTTCAGTGAGTGATTGGGAGGATCGATATTGAAACTGCACATTAAGCAATTGTCGTTTCGTTCCAACCGCATGAAGCGGCTGCATGGAGTGCGCCGGGCGACAGGCGCCTCGGGACTCTCGGAATTTGGGCCTTCCATTATCGTCCTTATACTTGTGGTCTTTCCGGCTATTGATTTGATTGGTCTCGCCTGCGGTGCTGCCACTGTGTGCTTGACGGCACGGCAGTGCGCCACGCGTGCTGCCACGGCCTACAGCCTGGATGATGCACTTCAGGCGATGAAGCAAGAGTCCAACCTGCTTACAAGATCAGGACTGGGGCAATTCAGCCGTCTCAGCCCGCAAAGAGGATTCGAAAATAGCGGAGCGGATTTGTTCATCAAGCAGACTAATGTTTATAGCTCGGCCGTTGCCAATCACGGACCGAATACCGGACTTACGCGCCCCATCGACACGGCAAGCAATATCTATGAAGGAGTGATTAAAGTCAACTTTCAGGTAGGGCCGCTTCTCGATTTATCCTTCATCCCCGGTTTGCAGGGCATTCCGGCTCTGGGAAAACCGGCAGAAATTGCTGTGACGTGGGAAAGAGCGCTGGAGCATCCGGAGTTGTTTGCTGACGACAACAGTTTGGCGAGCGGCAGGGCAGGAGGATTTGCAGGCAACGGAGCAGGCTCGGGCACGGGCAGCGGAAGCACCGTTCTGGGCGCCTGGAACTATCCTACCGGCGGGCAATGGCAGCCAAT
>DATNRC010000104.1:0-17017 GCA_036703705.1 Candidatus Obscuribacterales bacterium | reverse complement strand
GACTGAGCATTCAGGGATGTGCTGAGAAAGTAAGGCATGCTGCTGAGGAGCTGAGGCATGCTGTTGCTCAATATCTAAGCGTTGATCGCGCCCTGCCTACTGCCTGGCGAAAATGCTTTGCCGTGGGCAACTGATGCCATTGTTGAAATGTGTTGGCGTCGATGGGTGTTGCATCTTCAGATACAGAGCCAGATGCTTGCAACAGGATGCGTGCAACAGGGTCTCAGATCGTGTGCAGGCAGCAGCGCGTGCAAGCGACTGCTCATAGAACGGAGCCGCAGTTTGTCTTGGGCAGGGACTAGAGCGGCAGCGCTTGCCTGAAACATACTCTGCGCGCCCGGTGATCGAGCCAGATGAGGTTGTATTTGAGCTTGGGAAACTCCACTCGGAATGATACGCGCATGTTTTCTACAGAATCGGGCGCTACATGAAAATTGAATTGAGACTCTTCGTCCAGTCCGGCACAAACCGGATGCCTGTTACCGTTGGCATCTTCGAGGTAGAGGTCGATTGAGTTGAGATCTTTGTTGCTTGCATTATCAACCGTCAGATCCAGTATCTTCATGTACCCTTCGAGATTGTCTTTCTTAGTCTTACATTTTCTGATTGTGATCTCGAGACCGGGCAGATTCCGATTTTTCTTAACTGTTGGTTCGACAGCAGCGGGCATCAACAAATCGGTGTCGAATTCCATGTTGAGATCGTCGCCAGGCTCGAGTGTGGCGCGACGACCTTTCTGCATAATCGCATAACCGGTAGCGATCAGTGCGCCAGCTGCAGCACCGCCTGCAATGTTGTAGCCTTTCATTGCTATCGTGTAGTCCAGCCCGCACAGGGAGTACGCCATAATAGCCCCAACTGCGGCACCACCAGCGGTATGAGCTGCGATGCGCCCCAATCCCTTGAGTTTGCTCTTGGCTGTAGAAGGCTTGAAGTTGTTTGCCTCAGCGCGGAAGGCAAATTTCTTCCCGTCCGGAGTCACCAGATCATCGAAAGAAATCTCGAGCCAACCTGGCCTTGCCAGCCTCCGCGGCGGGTATATCTTCGACACTTTGCCATGGAAGACAGTGCCTTCCGGAATTACTTTGTGGTCATCCACATAAATGTCTTCAGCAGTCTTGGCCGTAAGTTCCTGCCCTAGTTGGGCGGGCAAAAGGTTGCCTTCAAGATCTCTGTTCATCATATGCATTGCCATGGTGGGCACGGTTGCGATCTTGAGCTTGAAGGGCGTGCCTTTCGGAACGCAATAGGTTACCCCTCCCTTCAGCAGAGGGCGGCTTCCTTCCCGTTGACTGTTCTCGTTTGTCGCGCTATCACCACCAGTAGTGGCATACCGGCCATTCTCGCCAGCCGTCTGGCTGAAAACCGGCGAAGCAAACAAGCAGGCAGTCATGACCACAGACATGAATTTCGCGGCAGTCTTGCTTTGCAGTTTATTATTCATTTTTCCTCGCCGAGACACCGGGTTGTCAATAGAGATTTCTCGCTGATTGAGCTTGCCTTTGCGGCACGTATCAATCGAAGAATTGTATGAGCCAGTATATAAGGCAGGTAATGAGCAGAACAGGCCAATGCGCTCATCTTGGCAAACGGCGTCTGATTATGAAGATACTCTGTAATGCTGAGCTGTTCAGAGCACCACGATCCGTGTTGCGCTCCAGTTGACAAGCGACCGTGCTCTGTTCGAATCGACAAGCGACAGTGCGGCGCCCAAATTGACAGGCGCGAGACTCTGAAAAGAGTCTTGGTGTCTTTGCAGAATGAGCGTCAGGCGGATTTAGCGCCTGCGTACCAATCTTCGATCACATGGTGTGTTGAGCGGCTTAAGCTTTTCGGCGTGTCCACGACAGTGGAATTTAGCGCCGGTGCATCAATTGGCGAACACAGGGTCTTGAGCCGGGGGCACTTCCGCGGGCTCTTCCAGGGTCGGGTGATAACCGCTATAAAGCTTGACGATGGTCGCTTTGTCTCTTTTTGTGAGCACCGGCCAGACGGTGGCAGTATCCACGGTGAAAAACATGACGTCATGATTGTTCGTTGAATGCCCCTGCAGCCCCAGGACATGACCCACTTCGTGCAGGCATGCTTTCTTCATGTCGTCCTCCGAAAGCGTTCCCTCTTGCATAACGGGTGTGGTCAATATTTTGACTGCCGCCCGCAATATGATGCCGTTTTTCACCACAATGCGCGCCGAACCCCGCTCCGCTTGGGTTCCGCTCTCCGTGACCTCTTGCGGATTATTGGTCCAGGAGCACATTATGTCCGCTTCCTGATCGGTCTCAACACGCGTGAATCTGAGCCGTCCGCCTGAGGCGCGCGCCCATTGATCGAACGCATCGATCAACAATGCCTCAAATGACGGACGGAAGCCTTCAATCCCGGTGCCGCTCTCTATAAAGACCTTGAGCGGGAGCTTTTCAGGCGGCCAGCGATAAACGCCCTGCGCCGTGATGCTGGCGAAATAATCAGGCAGATGCGGATCCGATCCTCCCCTCATCTGCGTGTTCTTGAGAGCGTGAATGATGTCCTTCACCTGCTGGAGTTGCGGCGCCTGAGGGTTTTCCGTCAGGTATTTGTTGTACCAGCGGATGGCTTCCACATTATTGCCGATGCTTTGAAAGCAGCCGCCCAGATTGAGCGTTGCTTCAGGCATTCCCGGGCTCAGACTGAGAGCGGTCTGAAACTCCGTTATGGCCTTTCCTATGTTTCCCGAGTTCTGGTATGCCAGCCCTAGATTGCAATGAACGCCTGCCGATTTCGGCGCCAGTTGCGCTGCTTTTTCCAGCGGCGCCCGTGCCTCGAATGCCCTGTTGTTGCGCAGAAGCTCCGCGCCTTCCGAGAAGAGTTGTTTGACGGCTTGCTCGGCTGATTGCTCGAGTCCGGCGCTCGCCGGCTTGACCGGCGGCACTCGCGCCGGAAGTTTTCCTTGCGAAGCGGATTTTGCCGGCGTCTTTATTGGTTTTGGTGCTGGTTGAGGGCGCCTGGCGGCGGGCGCAGCCATCGACGATGGAATGGTGGCGCCGAGCAAAACAGCGGCGAAGAAGGACGTGGCGCGTCTTCCTGCGGCGAAGTGCACCACCAATTTTATGAGACGCTTAAGGCTCCGGATTCGCTTTCTCATCTCTAAGCGCGCTACCAAATGGGACGTACCTTACTCTTCCTATCTGCCCTTTCCACAGCTGTAATCGCCTTTGCCATTTGGCGAGTGTAGCGGTTCGTCGGCGTCAATATAAGGATTTGGGACTGGCAAAAGTGGTAAATACACTGATAGGCGCATTTTGCCATAATGGCTGTGCGAAATTTAGATGGTCCGCGCGGAAGGTAAAACAAGTGGTTGAAGCTGACGTGGTCACAGAACGGCTCGCTCCCGCCGCCACCCAAGACAATGTCGTTGTTCTGAAATTCGGTCCTGAGATTCTCTCTGAGTTGTCTGGAATGGCAGAAGGCAAGCAAATGTTTGACGCCATTCTCATCGATGTCACCGAGTGCGGCTTCTTGTTTACGGCAGATGTCTTGATTGAGGCGGCGCAGATGGCGAAAAACCTCCTGCAACTCCAGGGGGCGATGGTCTTTCTCAAAAGCGACAAAGCGGTCGCCATTGTGCGTGATTCGCTCACGGGGCTGCTTTCATTCTTCATATTCGACAGTTATGCCGAGCTTTTCGACCATTCGCCATCACTTGCCAAACATATACGCGATGCGCTCGGTTCTTCCTTTGAGCTTGCAGAGGAGAGCACAGACCTGTCGCAGCAAGTATTGATGACCGCGGTGCCCATCCTTACCAGTCTCGGCATCAAGCTCAAGGCCGGTCTCGATTCTGACAGGCGACGCAATCTTGTTCTGACGTCGATCGACAGCTACACGCCGATTAGCACCATCTCCCATCGCCTCGTTCATTCCGGGCGCCTTACGCTGGGCGAGCTTATGGAAGAGCTCAAAGCCCTCGAGCAAGCCAAAGCCATCTATCCCATCTTTCCGCGCATACCCTTTCTTGTCGATTGTTTTAAAAACCACACCAGCTTTGGCTTGAAAGATTACCTTGTGGCTGCAAAGCTGATGACCCAAGAGCAGGTCGATGACATGTTGGCGGAAATTCAGGCCACCCCGCCTCACGAGCGCCTCAGCCTCGGCCCGCTGGTGGTGAAACGCGGCTACATCAACGGCCGGCAGCTGGCGGTTGCTCTGCATGAGCAAGCTTTTTACGGGCAAGGCACCGAAAGCGAGCAGCAAGTCACGAAGGTGGTGAAGCGGGCTACGGACTCCACCCAGGTTAATGCGCTCGTCGGCCACTTGGGTACGACCGATCCCTCGAATCTTCTGCAGAACATCGTGCAGAACAGAGAAACCGGCGTGCTGTCGGTGGAGTTCAAAGACCAGACTTTCAAGGCCCATTTCGAGATGGGTAAAGTAACTCATGCCAAAGTGGGCAACATTGAGGGCAACAAGGCGGTAATCGAATTTGTCTCGGCCTGGAAGGAAGGCATCTTCGTCTTCATTCAGCGCCAGCCGCCGCCCGATCTGGCCAAAGATTCATGCCAGGTGACGCGGATTCTGGACAAGCTTTTGCTCGATTCCGCGCTTGCCAAGGACAATATGGATGTCGTTTTGAAGAAACTTCCCAAGGGCATCCACTCGGTTTTGGAAAAGCTGCCGGATGAGAAGGGCAAGCTGGCTGAAGGCAAGTTTGTCGATCCAAAAGAAAAGACCCCTCTCAAGCCTGAGGAAGTGAAGACGATGCAGCGCCTCTGGGAAGCCCTGGACGGACTGACCTCTCTTTTTGCTGTCATTCGCTCGCTTGGCAATGTGCCTTCCTGCGAGGCATGCTATGCCGCTGATGTTCTGCTTGACAATGGGCTTGTTTCCGTAGCCAATGTCGATCTGGCTCAACCGCTTCAGAAATTTCAGTTGTTGCTCAAGAAGGTGACGGAAAAAATCGGCAAGGAGAAGAGTTCGGCATATATACGGCTCAGCCTTCGTGACACAATCGGCTATTCCGGTCACGCGCGCATGTATGTCGTCAGCCCCAGTTGCGAGGTGGGGGTGGATATGGTGGCGGCGCGTGCAACCGGCACGCCGCTTTCCACCGTGATCAAGGACCTTGAGAACTGGCAGGTCAAATACATTGAATATGTGAGCCAGGACATAAACCCTGAGACGCTCATGAACATCATTCGCGAAGTACATCCGGACGGGGTTGCTTAACTATCGGGCCCGGCAAGCGTGCCGCTTCTGATATAACTTTAGGGTCGACGCCGATGCCGCGAGGCGGACTCGAGCTCAGTTCTGTTTGCCGACGTCGGGCTCGAACGGCAATTTCGATGAAACAGGAGAATTTGTCCATGCTCTTTTCGAAAGGGGTCTTTTCATTCCTCTTGCTGAGCTTCTCTTTGACTTTCGCAGGAGCACAAGCAGCGCCGGCGGACGAGGCTCGAACGAGCGCATCAGAAAGAGCGAGCGCACTGGGCAACGCGCTGATTTCCCAGGCAGCAGTGCCGAAAGCACAAGATTTGCCCAAAATGGTGCCTCCGGTGCTGCCCAACATTCATGCCGGCGGTCCGGCGCTCAGAGTGCGCGTTGCCGTGGCGCAAAACGCAAAGACTCCTGCCGATTTGCTTGCGCGGCTGGCGAAGGATGAAAGCAGCTTTGTCCGCCAGGCGGTAGCGCAAAACCCTGCCACACCCCCCGAGGTGATCGACCGATTGGCTTCGGATTCTGACCCCGTCGTGCTGGAAGGTATTTTGCGCAATCCCAGGATGCCGTCCGCCATCACTCTCTATAAGCTGACGAAGGCGGGCATGCCTAAGCTGCTGGAAACGATTGCCGCCAATCCGAAAACCCCTCCGGACGTCCTGCGCCGTCTGGCTCTCGGACCGGTGCACACCGAATTCTTGCTGCTTTCTCTGGCCCGCAACCCCAACGTACCACCAGATGTGGTGCTGCGCCTGTGCAAAATTGGCGACCGGCTGGTGCGAACATTCCTGGCCAGACAGCATAAGCTGCCGCTTGAGGCTTTCTCGGCGCTGGCTCAGGACGGCGATCTGGGCGTGCGCTCATTTGTGGCCATAAATCACGGCACGCCGCCTGAAGTGCTTGACGCTCTTGCCAAAGATCCAAGCTTTGTCGTTCGGCAGGGTGTTGCAGGCAACCGCAATGCATCCCATCAAACACTGGAGCGTCTCAGCAAGGATGCGCAATGGGAAGTGCGAATGACTTCGGCAATGTCGGACAACGTTCCCAAGGCTGTTCTCGAGACCCTGGCTAAGGACGCCGATGACAACGTTCGCTGGGCTGTCGCCACCAACCGCATGACACCGGTTTCGGTGCTGGAGCAATTGATCAAGGACAAGCGCGCCACTGTAAGGGCCGGCGTGGCTAGCAATCCTTCGGCATCAGAGAAATGCCTCAATGACCTTGCCGCGGACAACACCATTGCCGTGGCGCAGGTCATGGCCGTGAGATCGGATTTGACGGCGGATGCATTCGAAAAGCTGGTCAAGGATAATTCGCCGATGGTGCGCGGTTTGATTGCCGGGCATCCTAAATTGCCGTTGCAGCATGTCGCCGTTCTAGCCGCCGACGATGTGCCGGGGGTGCGGGCGGCACTGGCAGGCAATGCCGCCCTTGCCGCTGCGCTCAGCCAGCCTTCGGCAAAGACAGGCGCTCCGTCTGAATTGGAGAAAGCACTGACCAAACTGAGCCAGGACGCCGATGAATTTGTCCGCCAGTCCCTGGCGTTCAATCAGGCAGCTCCAAGACAGTGCCTGGCGGCGCTCGGTCACGATCAATGTTCTTCCGTGCTGCGCACCCTTGCGCTCAATCCCGCCTGTCCCGAGGATACGCTTTTGCTTCTTGCCCAGAGCAGTGAGCTGGCCGTGCGCCATGAGCTTCTCAATCGGCCGAAAGCAAGCAACGAGGTGTTTTTGAAATTGGCGGAAGAAGCGGATGTGGAATTGAAACGGCGCCTTGCCTCCAGCCCTCAAGCCTCCGATGTGGTGGTCGCGCGCCTCGCCCAAGACCAAGATCCAGGCGTTCGTGCCATTGCAGCGGGAAGCCCCAAATTGTCGAAAGACGTATTGACTTTGCTGTCGTCCGATGCCAGCCGTTTCGTTCGCGCCAGAGTGGCAGCCAATCCCAACACCCAGGCGCAAGATCTGGAGAAGCTGTCCAGGGACGGCGATGCCCTGGTCAGGACGTCCGTGGCCTCAAATCCCTCCACTTCGCCTGAGCTTTTGAAAGCCCTTTCGCAAGACAAGCGTCCGGAAGTGCGAGAGGCAGTCGCTCTCAATCCATCCACGGCAGTCGACAGCATGAGGACATTGAGCGAAGACAGCGAATGCTGGATTGTGATGCCGGAAGGGCAGTATCGCTGAGCTCGGGAATTGAAATTCAGGGGAGAAAAATGAAGGAAGCTGTAATCGTCGATGCTCTTCGCACGCCAATTGGCAGGCACTGCGGCGCGCTCAAGGATGTGCGTGCGGATGATCTGGCCGCTCTTGTAATTGGGGAATTGGTCAAACGCAACAAGATTGACGCCAATGAGATTGAGGATGTCATTCTCGGTTGCGCCAATCAAGCGGGTGAGGACAATCGCAATGTGGCGAGAATGGCTGTATTGCTTGCCAAATTGCCTCTCAGCGTGGCCGGAGCCACTGTCAATCGATTGTGCGGATCGGGGCTGATGGCGGTCAATGAAGCATGCATGGCCATACGGTCGGGACACGGCGATGTGTACATAGCCGGGGGCGTGGAGTCAATGACTCGCGCACCATTTGTGATGGCAAAACCCGATTCGGCTTTTCCGCGAGGAGATCAAAAGCTCGTCGATACGACTTTAGGCTGGCGTTTCATCAACAAAAGACTGGCTGAGATGCATCATCCGTACTCAATGGGTGAGACGGCTGAAAATGTGGCGGAGCATTACAAAATTTCGCGCGAAGACCAGGACCGTTTTGCACTCGAGAGCCAAAGACGTTATGCCGCCGCCTATAAGAGCGACAAATTCAAAGATGAGATTGTGCCCGTTCCGCTGCCTGTCAAAAAAGGGGCCGCGCAACCGGATATGGTGACAAACGACGAGCACCCCAGAATGGACACCAGCGCTGAAGATTTGAAAAAGCTCAAGCCGGCTTTTCGCGAAGGCGGGTCGGTCACGGCGGGCAATTCTTCCGGTATCAACGACGGTGCGGCGGCGTTGCTCATCATGTCGAAAGACAAAGCCGAGGCGCTGGGGATAAAGCCCAGGGTGCGTTATATTACGTCGGCTGTGGCGGGAGTGGACCCGGCTCATATGGGGGTCGGTCCGGTGCCGGCGACACGCAAAGCGCTGGCTCGTGCCGGTCTTCAGATCGAGCAAATCGATCTGGTCGAGCTGAACGAAGCTTTCGCCGCCCAGTCGCTTGCCTGCATTCGCGAGCTCGGACTTGATGAAAGCAAGGTCAACGTCAACGGCGGCGCCATCGCCCTGGGACATCCGCTCGGCTCGAGCGGCGCGCGCATCCTCACCACCCTCATTTATGAGATGGAACGGCGTAAGGCCCGTTTTGGCCTGGCAACGATGTGCATTGGCGTCGGACAGGGCATAGCAACTATTGTGGAGCGAGTCTAAAGGAGAAGAATTGCTTGCGCTCAGGGCTCTTTACAACGTGGCGGGAAATTGCCGGCATTTGGACTGCGGCCGAAAATATGTCATTATCGAAGTTGAAGCGCGCGCGCCGCGCTGGTTCGTGGGCGGGTTTGGTAACTGATGGCGACTGAAATTCAAGAGTTCAAATTCCTGCAACTCTCCGACCTCCACTTAGATTCTGCCTATCTCGGGACAAGGCTTGGACTGAGCCAGTCACAGAGATACGAGCGCACGCGGGAAATGCTCGAATCTCTGTTTAAGGCTGTGCAGGAGAGCCAGCGCAGGGGTGTGGATGCCGTCGTCATACCGGGCGATCTTTTCGATCTAGACACGGTGACGGGCCCGACCATGAGTTATGTCGCCGACATTTTCGGCAGGCTTGGGCAAATTCCGGTAATCATCGCTCCCGGCAATCGGGACCATCATGGTCCGGCATCGCTTTACAATTCGGCTGTGCTCAACGCTCGCGGGCTGCCGCTATGGCCTGCCAATGTGCATATATTCGACAGCAGCGAACCGTCCCTCATTCATCATCCCTACCGAGCGGACGTCTCTTTTACCGGGCGGGCTTTCCTTTCGCCAGATCCGACTGAGAATCGCTTTCTTGCTCAACCACTGCCCAAAAATGAGCAAGCGGCGTTTAACATTTTGCTGTTTCACGGCTTTCTTGAAGGGTATGCCGGACCGGACAGCGCTCACCCCGAAAAGTACTCGGCGCCATTTTCGGTGGATGAGCTGGAAGCGCAGGGCTTCACTTTTGCTGCTCTTGGGCACTGCCATGAGTTTGCCGAGGTATATTCTTCAAAGGAAGAGCTGATTGGCGCTTATGCCGGCTCCTTCGTCGGGCGCAGCTACGAAGAAGTGGGTCCGCGAGTGGCACTTTTTGTCACTTGCGTCAGGCAAGCTGATGGTCGTTTTGCTTGCAGCCTGGAGCCGGCGGAATTCGACAGCCGCCGCCTCTATGTAGTCGGTGCGGACATCTCGGGGCTTGGCGATGAAGAGATGCTGGACGAGATTTCCCTCAATGTGGAAGATCAGGGCGCAAGAGCTGGTCAAGACCTTGTCTACCTCCATCTGGAGGGCAGCTACCCGCCTTCTTTGAACTTGCTTTCAGTACTGGAGAAGTTGCGTGCGAGGTACTACCATCTTCATATGTCCGACCACACGCGGCCGGATTATCTCGGCGAGCGATTCGACGAGCGTACGACCGAGTGGAAGTATATAGAGGCGATGCTCGAATTGAAGAAAAACGCGGAGACATCATTTGGCGACGGATCGTCGGATTATCAAATGTCCGGCAGCACTGTCGAAGATGCACTTTACTATGGGCTGGACGCTCTCAGGCAACAGAAGGTAAACGTTCGCAATGTGGATTGAGCGAATGGAGCTGGCCGGTTTCGGCAACGTTATCGGCGAGAAGATTGAATTCGAAAACGACAAACTCAACCTTTTGGTGGAAGCCAACGAGTACGGCAAGTCAACCATGGCCAGCGCCGTCTGGGCAGCGCTCTTTGATTTTCCGCAGGAGTTTACAGCCCAGGCAGGCCCCGACAAAGTAAACGAGCGCGACGCCATGCGCCCGCGCGGCACTGCCTCGCACTCGTTTCAGGTGACTATCTATGTAAGCGCCAACGACAGGCTGCTCAAGATCGTGCGCGATTTCGACAAAAAATCCGTTCGCGTTTTCGACCGCAGCCAGTCCGACCGCGATGTCACTGATGAATTTCTTGGACCGCATGGCGAAGATGAGGTGGGTTTGAGGCTCACCGGCATGACGCGCGATCTTTTCCGCAGCACCTGCTTCGTTGGACAGCGCGAGTTGGACGAGCACACCATCGGCGGTGCAAAAGATCTGGCCGCCGTTTTTCAAGGCATTGCTGATTCGTCGAGCACCGGTCACACTGCCGGCGATGCCATTGCCGCGCTTACTGAGGCTCTCAACCTCTTTTCTTACAAGGGCGCGAAACTGGGAGCCGAACAGGCTGTGCACAGCCTCGAGGTGGAGTGGAGAGAGCTTCACGACAAGCTGAAGTCGCTCAAGGCAGAGCGGGAAGCCATTGCTCAAGGTCTTACGCGCCTTGCGGAAATAGACGCTATTCTTGCCGCCTCTCCCGAGCCGCAGGGAGATGAGAACGTGCAAGAGCTGGTCAATCAGAAGAACGACCTGGACAGCAAAATTTTAAGAACCCGTCACGCATCGGCGCGCATAACGGACATTGACTCCGAGCTGGTCGGATTGGACGAGACATCGGAAAAGGTTGCCGAATGGGAAGTAGCGGTGCGTGATCTCTGGCAGAAATGGGAGGCGCGCAGAGCCGAATACGACAACCTCACACAAGAGGGCGACAAGTCGCCTAATCAAGCAGATGAGATGGAGCGCAGTTTCCAGCGAAAGTGGCGCGGGCTGGCGGAATTCACCATCCAAGACGCCCAGTCGCTGTCGCTTCTCGTCATAAGAGCAAGCGAGCTCACCAAGGAACTCAACGATTTGAAAGCGAAACGCGATGCCGAAGCGCAGAGGCTGGCGCAGGGCGCTGTCGATGTCAGCAAGCACGAAACTGCCAGGCAGCAGCTCTCCGCGCTTGATCAAAGGGATACAAGCGACGCGCTCTCCTATTTTGCGCTCATAAACTCAGCAAAAGAGCAGATTACGGAATGCGAGCGCAATGTCGTCAAACACCGCGCCTCTCTGACCGAGATCGACCACCAGCGGGTGGCCAGACGCGGGAAAGACCGAATTTTTGCCATCGCCGGCGCCGCTGGTTTTCTTGTTCTTGCCGGCGCCGCTTTTCTTCTCAAGGGCGTTCTTGTGGCCGCCGTTCTCCTCGGCTTAATGGCGCTTGCAGCAGCGGGCGCGGCAGGATTTTTCGGCCGCCGCTTCATGAAGCCGAGCGAGTATCGCAAAAAGGACTACGAAAAGGCAGAGCAAGAGCTGGAAAAGACAACGACGCTCGCGCAAAATTTGCACAGCAAGATTGGCGCTCTGCAAGGGAAGTTGGAGTCCGTGGCGCGCAAGGCTGGCCTTGCCAACGGAGCGCAACTGATCGCTTTATTGCACGAGCGAACTGAAGCCGCGCCTCAAATGAAGGGAATCGACACCCTCAACAGCGAAATAGCAACCAAGGAAGCGCATCACAAGCGAGCGATGGAAGAGCTGGAGATGTACTTCCAAAAGGCCGGCATTCCGGCCAGGGAGCTTTCAATCGAGCGCGCGCAAAAACTTTCTGAAGACGTCGCTGTCTGTGTTGAAGAAGGTCGCTCTTTGCAGACTGCCACCACTCAAAGCAGGCTCAAATTGCAGCAAATCGGTTTCATGCGCTCCGAGCTGGACAGCATTGAGGGCAAGCTGAAGGAGATTTTTGCCTCCGTCGGGATTGCAAATCCGGAGGCGCTCGATGAAGCATATGCTCGGTTCAACACAGCTTTGGAAGCTTATTATCAGGCGCAAAAGCTCAAGGGCGAGCGCGGCAGGCTGGAGCAGGATTGTCTTGCCGGCTCCGGCTTTTCCGATCTCGATTCTTACATCGACCATATGGAGTTGAGGCGCAACGAGCTTAGAGATCAAATTGAAAAGATGTCTGGTGGTGGCACAAGTGGTGCCGCTGGCGGCGGCGGACTGAATCGTGCTGAGCGCGACAAGCTTTCTGACGAACGCAACAACATCATTTTGAAGGTGCGTGTTGCGGCCAAGAGCGTGGATGATAATTACCTTCCGACCCTGGATATGATAGAGCAGGTGGAGAAGGAGTTATCCAGCGCCACGCGCGCCAAACAGGCTCTGGAGCTGGCGCGGGAGACGCTGGCCAAATTGTCCGGGGAAACCTACGTGGATTGGTCGGCCAAGCTGAATCTCATTGCCGATGAAATGTTGAGAGATCTCAACCTCGACTACGACAGTTTGAGGTTTTCCAAAGATCTTCACCTGGAGGCGCGGCGCCGCGGCGATGCCGAGACCATCACCTCTCCCTATTTCTCCAATCTTCTTTCTGTCGGTACGAGAGAGCAGCTGCACTGGCTGGCGAGAATGGTGGTATCACGCTATCTTTCCCACGACAATCCCTTGCCGATCATTCTGGATGAGCCGTTCAGCGAGTCTGACGATGATCGCTTTTTGCGCATCATGGAATTCGTCGTCGACACACTGACACGCCAGCACCAGGTGATTATTTTCAGCTGTCACCGCCAGCGCCACCAGTGGCTCTACGAGCAGCTGACCGCCGATAAGAAGCAACGTGTCCTTTTCTGCAAACGCGGCGCCATCGGCACCGCCAGCGGCGCCGGAGTGCCTTCTTGAGCATGAGTGAGGAACTTACGGTGAGCCGCGGGAGTAGAAGTCGGGTCCGGAGTCGTTGTTCTGTGGTTGCTCTTCCTGGAAGCGCTCGAGCATTTTCTCAATCAGGTGTGCTTCTTGCTCGTGGAGCCAGGAGTAATATCTGTCGAAGTCGGCTTTGCGTGCTGCATTGATTTGGTCCAGGCGCTTTTGCATATGCCGCATCAGGACATTGTAGGCTTTTTGGCCGTCCCAATTTTGTGGTTGCCCGGCAGCATTTCTTTGTGAGTCAGTCCATTCGGAAATGACGTCGCGCACTTCGGCCGGCAGCTCATTGACTTCGCGAGTGCCGAAGAGTCTTTGCCGCAATTGAGCTCCCGTGCCTTCCGTGAGGTCCTTCAAGAGAGTGTCGGCGGCGAGCGCTTGCTCAGTTGCGCGTTCCATTCTGAACATGCGGCTTTGCGTGACCAGATAATCCGTCTCCAGCGCGTCGAGATTGGACTTCTTGATCGATCCGAATGACTTCGCCAGCGCCTTGGCCCGCTCGACTTGCTCTTTTGTCATCGGACGATTGTTTTCCGGCACTGCCAGCACTTTCTCGACGAACATCGGCATTACGTCTTTGCCGCCCGTCCACTGTTTGTATTTTGCCTGTATCTCGGGTATCAGCGCCTGCGGATGCGGGATGACATTGCCCCTGGTCTGCTCGGCCCTCACTTCCTGCGCGATGGCGCGCACGATTTGCGTGTCTTGACTGAGGTGCACCAATTCGTGATATATGCGCCGCATGACCTTTTGATCGGAGGCGCGCAGGATGTCCATCTCAGACATCTTAATGGCGCCGGTGCCAGTCCAATAAAATGCGTAAGCGTCACCGAGATCGGATTCCTGGAAGATGATCACCTCCGGCACACCGAGGTCCTTTTTCAATTTGTTGAGAGCCTTTATCAGCTCCAGTTGACGGCGCTGAATCATCGGTTTCAACCCCTTGAGCTGACGAGCGTATTCGTCCCGCCACATTTTGTATTCCTTGAACGCATAGTGAAGCGGATCAGTACTTTGCGGGTCAGAGCGCACCATCTCGTCAATGCGCTCGCGAGCTTCTGCTATCGACAGCCCTTCTTTTGCCACCAATTCTCGCGCTGCGTTCTCGCGAAGCGCGCTGTATCTCTCCAACGCTTGATTCTGGCGTTCCAAATTCCTCTCCAGCATATCTGCAAATCGATCGCGCCATTGCAGCTCGTTGCGCAAATGCTCGTCGAATTTGCGTATCAATGCTTCGTTTTGCAAACGCTCTGCTTCGGTGAGACCCATGCGCGCAAAGGATTCACTGACCATATCTCTCAGTTGCGCTTCAGTGGGTTTCGAAGGGAAGTAGATGCCGTCACCCAGGGATCGCGCTCCGGATGCCTCTTTAGACTTATTCGTGGATTCATCGCTCAGGGACTTGGCGCGCTCGTGCTCTCCTTGGGACGGCTTTGGACGTGACTCCGTCCTCTCGAATTCGCCGGAGCTCTCCATGCTTCTGTAGTCTTCAATCAGCTGGCGGAAGTCTTGTTCGCTGCGGAATAAATTCTTGAAGCTCGAGTCCTCGCCCTGCTTCTTGAGGGCGCGCCAGCCTTCAATGGCCGCTTCGATGGGCTTGCCGCCCTGGATGACGTCATACATAGCCATCATCAAACCGGTGCGATCCTGTCCGTAATAGCAATGGACGTACACTTTCTTGCCATCGCGCCCTGCTTGCTCAATGATTTGCCTGAAGCGATGGAAGTCCTTGAGAAATTGCCCGTATCCAGGGTTGGCACGCACAAATGTTGTCAGGTCGCTGCTGCCCCTCGCGGGAAGTTCGATAGGAGCCTCAATGTTCTTCAAAACGTAGCGCTCTGCATACGATCGTCTTGCTCGATCGCTCTCTTTTGCAATCAGCCGCTTGTAGGCAGTCAGATCGCCTTCATCTTTTGCTTTGCCGGTGAGGTCGATTATTATGTCCGCCTCAGTCTTCTTCTGAATTTTGCGGAATTCAGCGGCGTTGTTGGGCGCGCCGCCAAACCAGACATGCTCGGCGGTGTCGCTCTGCATCGGCTCGTTGGGCTTCTTGCGCCCTTTTCTGGGTGCCGCTTCCTGACCTTCGATTTCCGCCGGCAAAGCCCGCTCTTCAACCACACCGTAGTATTTGCGCTGGCTGCTGGCGCGCGGCCTGCCCATGTAGTCAGACCAGAAGGTGTTGACCATGCCGATGTTGTCGTTGGGCACCATATACGGCAGCACGACGCTGGAAACGTAGCCCGGCTCGACGAAGCGATTGCGTTTGGCGCCCCACTCGACGCTCAAAACGTCTTTGTTTATCAATCCTTTGAGATAAGGAATGAGCTCCACTTTGGCAACATTAGGTTTGCTTTCTTTGATTCTCTCGAGAGCAGTCTTCAATCGATAGCCGGTTTCAATAGTAAACGTCTCATGTTTGCCGTTAGTGAGGAATCTGGAAAATCGAGCGCTGCCGGCGCGCTGATAGCCGAGTGTGGCGAAGATGATGTCCGGCCGCAGTTCGGCAATTTCCGGCTTGCCGAGAAGACCCTCTACCTTCGACTTCACTTGCGTACCCGTATAGATGTAGTCGTCGAGATAGACCAGTGCCGGCTCTTTGCCATTGCCGTCGCGAGCGCGTCGCACACGCTCGATGGCGTCAGCATATGTCGTAAAGCGGACGTCATGCGATTTGTCGGATAGTCCGTTGGCCAATCTGTACAGATAGGCGACAAGATGCGTGCTGCCGCCGTTATCCATGTCGGTTACAAACACGAGTTCTTTGCCCTTGCCCTGGGCTGCTCTCTCCAGTTTCTGATGCAAATCTCTGGCATGATTGACCATATCGCCAAAGCTCACATGCTCGGCTAAAGCAAGCATGTCAACCGCTTCTTTCAGATTGGGTTTTGTCTCATACTCATCGGCGGATCTGTTCTTGAGCTGCATGACAAAGTCATACGCCTTGGCTCTGATCAATTCGCGATTGGCTCTTGCCGGCTCGGTAATCAAATGCCAGAAGTTGTTCAGCTCATGCATGGCCAGATCTTGACCACCGCCCCTGGTGCCGGATTTGCTCGGCGATCCTTGAGGAAGCGCGTCACGCAGAGTCTCCTTCAAATGCCGCATGCCGTCAAAGCCGGAGTTCGCCTTTCGCTTAGACGATTCAGCAAGAGCGATGTCGAACAAATTGGGGCCGTGCGAGAATCCCTGCAGTTCGGCAGGGATCATGACCTGCCCGGCACTTTCGAGGGCTTGCAGCTGGGCCCTCATCTCGGCACTGGCATGAGAGAGCGGATCGAACAATACAAGCTGCTTGTTGGATGCAAGCTCCTGCAATGTGTGAGCATCTTTGGCGAAGTGTATGTTGAGATTGACCCCGGTACGTTTGCGGTAGAGATATGCCAGGGCATTACCCACGGTGGCATCGCCAAGCACGACGACATTGATTTCTTGCAATGTGTGCCGGTCGGCGCCTTTGCCTTTTTTGCCTACGAACTCCTTGTTGTGCGTCTCAATTTGCTTGGCCAGATTTTCGAACATCTCGCCCAGTCCGTCCATCGTCAAATACTGCTTGCGCTCTTCCAGAATCTTCGCCAGCTGCTGTCTTTCTTCTGGCGTGAAGTCGCGCAGCAATTCGTTGATGGCTTGCGGCTCAAGGGGATCTCGCGCTGCCTTGTCCACCACTTTCTCGATTTGACGCTTTATGTGATCGGCATCCTGACCGTGCAGCTCCTCCAGCGCCCGCTGCGCCTGGTCGTTGTACTGCTTGAGCAGCGCAGGATCTTTGTCTGCGACCCAGGTAAGGATTTTCGCTGCTTCCTGGTTCGATATGTTGGCTCTCAGCAACTTATCCACCATTTGCAACTTCAACGGGCTGTCGCCCTTCGCATCAAGACGCGTCACCGCATCGAGTATGTTTTCTGCGAATCTGGGTCGCTCCTCGGCCTTCAAGCCTTGCAGGCGCTCGCCCGTAATGACGTTGCCTTGAATCATTGCTTCGAGAGTCGGCAGTCCAAGCTGTGCCAGCTCCTCCTTCGTAAGGGATTTGATTATTTCGAAATTGCGGTTGTTTATACTCGAGTCGTTGCTGGCGGTGTTGG